>JBDSTJ010000243.1:0-3312 GCA_039928335.1 Streptosporangiaceae bacterium
GCGTGGTGCACAAGCCCGACACCCAGACCTCGCTCGGCGTCATGTGGTGCGTCCAGCTGCTGATCGACTGCGGGCTCCCCGCCGACCTGTGGCAGATCGTCCTGGGCGAACCCGCCGACATCGGCGACACCCTGATCGGCAACGCCGACTACCTCTCCTTCACCGGGTCAACCCGGGCCGGCCGCCAGATCGCCGAGAAGGCCGCGCCCCGGCTGATCGGCTACTCCCTGGAGCTCGGCGGCAAGAACCCGATGATCGTCCTCGAGGACGCCGACCTCGACAAGGCCGCCCGCGGCGCGGTCCGGGCCTGCTTCGCCAACGCCGGCCAGCTCTGCATCTCCATCGAACGGCTCTTCGTACACGAGCAGGTGTACGACTCCTTCCTGGCGAAGTTCACCGCGAACGTCGCCGCGATGAAGCTCAGCTCCGACTTCGACTTCGACGCCGACATGGGCTCGCTGACCTTCCCGCGCCAGCTCGCGGTCGTCACCGAGCAGGTGAACCAGGCCGTCGAGTCCGGCGCGACCCTGGTCGCCGGCGGCCGGGCCCGCCCCGACCTCGGCCCGCTGTTCTACGAGCCGACGATCCTCGCCGACGTCACCACCGACATGGAACTGTGCGCCAACGAGACGTTCGGCCCGGTCGTCAGCGTCTACCGGTTCGCCACCGAGGACGAGGTGGTCACCCGGGCCAACGACTCCGCCTACGGCCTCAACGCCTCGGTCTGGACCAGGAACCTGACCCGGGGCCGCCGTGTGGGCTCCCGCATCCAGGCCGGCACGGTCAACATCAACGAGGGCTACGGTTCCGCGATGGCCTCGCACGACGCGCCGATGGGCGGGATGAAGCAGTCCGGCGTCGGCCGCCGGCACGGGGCCGAGGGCCTGCTCAAGTACACCGAGGTCCAGACGATCGCCAGCCAGCAGTACCTGGAGCTGGACCCGCCCGCCTCCATCTCCTACGCCAGGTACGCCGGGCTCCTGGCCTCCTCCATCAAGGCCATGAAGCGCTTCCGCCTCAAGTAGCCACGTCTGCAGCTGGAAAGGGAACAGTTTCATGTCGTATGACTTCGACGTTCTCATCATCGGATCAGGGTTCGGCGGCAGCGTCAGTGCGCTGCGGCTGACCGAGAAGGGCTACCGGGTCGGCGTGCTCGAGGCAGGCCGGCGCTATGACACCCGGGGCGAGGGCAACGGTGACCCCGCACTGCCCAAGACCAGCTGGCGGCTGCGCCGGTACGTGTGGGCGCCCGCGCTGGGTCTCACCGGCATCCAGCGCGTGCACCTCGTACGCGGTGCCCGGGGCAGCATGGTCACCGTGATGGCCGGGGCCGGCGTCGGCGGCGGCTCCCTCAACTACGCCAACACGCTGTACGTGCCGCCCGCGCCGTTCTTCCAGGACCCCCAGTGGGCCGGGATCACCGACTGGCAGGCCGAGCTGGCCCCGTACTACGACCAGGCCACCCGGATGCTCGGCGTCGTGCAGAACCCGACGATGACCGCCGCGGACAAGGTCATCAAGAAGGTCGCCGACCGAATGGGCAAGGGCGACACCTTCCGGCTGACCCCGGTCGGCGTGTTCTTCGGCAAGCACGGCGGCGCGGTCACCGAGGACCCCTACTTCGGCGGCGAGGGCCCGGCCCGCAAGGGCTGCACCCAGTGCGGCGAGTGCATGACCGGCTGCCGGCACGGGGCCAAGAACATGCTGACCGAGAACTACCTCTACCTGGCCGAAAAGGCCGGTGCGAAGATCATGCCGCTGTCCCGGGTCACCGACGTGCGCCCGGCCGGCGACGGCTACACGGTGGAGATCGTCCGGACCGGCTCGTTCGGCCGCGACCGCAGGACGCTCACCGCGGGCCAGGTCATCTTCTCGGCCGGCACCTACGGCACCCAGAAGCTCCTGCACAAGCTCAAGGCCACCGGCTCGCTCCCCGCGCTGTCGGACCGACTCGGTTCGCTGACCCGCACCAACTCCGAGGCGATCCTCGGCGCGGAGCGGTTCTCCTCCCAGGGCGAGGACTACTCCAGGGGCGTCGCGATCACTTCCTCGTTCCACCCCGACGACAACACCCACATCGAACCGGTCCGTTACGGCCACGGCTCCAACGCCATGGCGAGCATGCGCACCCTGCTGATCGACGGCGGCGACGGCCCGCCGCGCTGGGCCAAGTTCCTCGGCGAGGTCGCCAGGCGCCCCTGGGACCTGGTCCGCCTGTTCAAGTACCGCGACTGGTCTTCCCGCATGATCATCGCTCTGGTCATGCAGACCCGCGACAACTCCATCACGGTCGGCCCCAAGAAGACCCGTTTCGGCTGGGGCCTCACCGCCGGGCCCGGCCACGGCGAACCCAATCCCACCTGGATCCCGGCCGGCCACGAGGCCACCCGCCTGATCGCCGAGGAGACCGGCGGCATGGCCGGCGGCACCTGGGGCGACCTGTTCGACATCCCGATGACCGCCCATTTCATCGGCGGCTGTGCCATCGGCGCGTCCGCCGAGCAGGGTGTCATCGACCCCTACCACCGGGCCTACGGCCATCCCGGCCTGCACATCGTGGACGGCTCGACCATCTCGGCGAACCTCGGCGTCAACCCGTCCCTGACGATCACCGCCCAGGCCGAACGCGCCATGTCCTTCTGGCCCAACAACGGCGAGGAGGACCCCCGCCCCCGGACCGGCTACACCCGCCTCCAGGCCGTGCTGCCCAAGAATCCGGTGGTGCCCTTCTCCGCTCCCGCCGCCTACCGCCTCCCCATCGTCGAGATCACCTGACGGTCGTCCCCGCTACGGTGATGAGCATGGATCTCATTGCCGTGGCCGAGCGGATCGAGGGGGACCTGCGGGAGACCGCGAGCCCCGACCGGGCGGTGCAGGAGAAGCGGTACCTCAGGAGCGACCTCGAACATCTCGGTGTCCCGGTGCCCGCCATCCGCAAGATCACCATAGGTGCCGTCCAGGCTCTCGACCGGCCGCAGGCGCTCGCCCTGGCAGACCTCCTGTGGGAGCAGGGCGTCCACGAGCTGCGCGTGGCCGCCATCGAAACCCTGATCCGCAAGGTCCGGCTCCTGGAGTCCGGTGACCTCGCGGTCACCGAGAGACTCATCCGCGACTGCCTGACCTGGGCCTACGTGGACCCTCTCGCGGTCAAGGTCGTCGGCGGCCTGCTCGTCCGTGACGCCACCCTCGGCACGACCCTGGACCGGTGGGTCGCCGACGCGAACTTCTGGATCCGTCGCACCGCGATCCTGGCCCTCCTCCCCGCCATCCGCGCCGGCGAAGGCGACCTGGACCGCGTCTCCGCCTACGGCG
>JBDSTJ010000244.1:0-4515 GCA_039928335.1 Streptosporangiaceae bacterium
CAGGCCGGCTCCCTCTCCCCACACCATCCCGTCGGAGGCCGCCGCGAAGGGTTTGCACCGGGAGTCGGGGGCCAGGGCTCGCTGCCCGGACGAGAGCAGGAAGGTGTTGGCCGTGTACATGACGGCCGATCCGCCGGCCAAGGCGAGGCTGCATTCGCCCTGCCGCAGCGCCTGGGAGGCCAGGTGGATCGCGGTCAGCGATGACGAGCACGCGGTGTCGAGTGAGACCGCCGCGCCGACCAGGCCGACGGTGTAGGCGATCCGGCCCGAGGCGACACTGGCGGCGTTGCCGTTGCCCAGGTAGGCCATGAGGTCAGCGGGCGTGTATCTCAGCCGGGAGGCGTAGTCGTGATACGACACTCCCGCGTACACGCCGGTCGGGCTGCCGCGCAGGGTCCGCGGGTCGATTCCGGCGCTCTCGAGCGTCTCCCAGGCGACCTCCAGCAGCAGGCGCTGCTGCGGCTCGATCGCGACGGCCTCCTCCTCGCTCATCCCGAAGAACCCGGCGTCGAAGTCGGCCGCGTCGTGGACGAAGCCGCCGCTGCGGACATAGGAGGTGCCCGGATGGTCGGGATCGGGGTGGTACAGGTTCTCCAGGTCCCAGCCACGGTCGGTGGGGAAGCCCGAGACCGCGTCGCGTCCCTCGGCGAGCAGGTCCCACAGCTCCTGCGGCGTCCGCACCCCGCCGGGGAACCGGCACGCCATCCCCACGATCGCGATCGGCTCGTGCCGGCCGGACTCGGCCGCGCGCAGCAGGCCCTGAGTGCGGTGGAGCTCGGCGGTGGTCCACTTGAGGTAGTCGACGAGCTTGTCCGCGTCGTTCACCGGGACGGGCCCTTCGCGCCCACAGTGCCGCGCGCGCCGAGGCCGACGGTGGCGAGCTCGTCGGGGTGCAACGGCGGCTCGGTGAGCTCGGGGTGCATCCGGTCGCGCTGCAGCAGGGTCAGGAAACGGTTGGAGCCCAGCTCGGACTGGGGTGCGGTCAGGCTCATCACATCGGTCACGACGTCGCAGACGCCCGGGGACCGGATCGCCCGGCCGGCGACGAGGTCGCCGAACCGCTGGCGGGCCGCGGCCCCGCCGGTGAGCCGGGGGTCCTTGATCCGGGAGCGGCAGTGCACGAACTCGATGTCCTTGGCCGCCGCCATGATCCACGGGTCGTCCACGACCGCGCTGATCGCCCGCTGCACCCGGTGGGCGTCGCCGGGACCGAAGTCGTCCCGCTCGAGCCGCTGGTCCAGGACCTGCGCGGCGCGGGCGGCCGAGCTCATCCCGTGGCCGTAGATCGGGTTGAACGCGGCGAGCGAGTCACCGAGGACGAGCAGCCCGTCCGGCCAGCGTTCCAGCCGCTCGGGATAGATGCGGCGGTTCGCTCCGATGTGCGAGGCGAACACCGGGGTCAGCGGCTCGGCCCGGCTGATCAGGTCGGCGACGAGCGGGTCCCGCAGCGACCGGGCATAGGGCAGGAACTCCGCCTCGGAGGTGGGCAGCTCACCGCCTCGCGTGCACGACAGGGTCACCATCCACCGGTCGTTCTCCTGCGGGTACACCACCCCGAACCGGCCCGGTACACGCACCCGGTGGTCGGCGGCGACGTTGACGGCGGGGAAACGGTCGGCGGCGCCGGGCGGCGGCTGGTACAACCGGGTGGCGTAGGCGATGCCGGCGTCGACGATCTCCTCCTCGACCGCCGGCAGACCCAGGGCGGCGAGCCAGTGCCGCAGGCGGGAGCCGCGCCCGCACGCGTCCACCACCAGGTCGGCTTCGAGCAGCTCCAGGGTGCCGGTGTCGAGGTCACGCACCTGCGCCCCGGTGACCCGGGTACCGTCCCCGGCGAGCTCGACGACCTCGTTGCGGGACCGCACAGCGATCCGGCCGGAGGCGAGGATCCGGTCGCGGACCACATGGTCGAGGAGCGGCCGTCCGCACATCAGTGCGAACTGCCGCGGCGGGAAACGGTGCTGCCAGCCGTGGGAGGTCAGCGTCACCAGGTCCTCGTGGAAGCCGATCCGCCGGGCTCCGGCGGCGATCAGCCGGTCGGTGACGCCGGGCAGCAGCGACTCGACGATGCGCGCCCCGCCCGACCACAGTACGTGTACGTGCCGGGCCTGCGGTGAACCCCTGCGGTGCGCGGGTTCGTCGGGGAGGACGTCCCGCTCGACCACGGTGACGGTCTGCACGTGCCTGGCCAGCACGTGGGCGGTGAGCATCCCCGCCCAGCTGCCGCCCAGCACGATCGCATGCTCGGGTCTGGTCACGTTCCCGTCCTCCCTGCCCTGGCGTTCCCACGATGATTGCCGGATCCGCTTAAGCGGGACTTGCGCCGCCTTGGGCGAGCTCGCCCATCTTCGCCAGCTCCCGGGTCACGGCCATGAAGTGCGCGACGCCGGTCAGCTCGGGCCCGTCGCCCACATGGGTGTCGGTCATCCCCCAGTAGGCCTGGACGTGCCGGGTCAGCCCGTCGTCGCCGACCTCCATCACCCCGATGATGTGGAAGGTCAGCTTGGTCGGGAGGTAGACCGTGACCGTTGACGGCACGACGACCCACCGCCCGTCGATCGAGGTCGCCGGGCGTCCCGGGACCTCGTGCACGTTGCACTCCATCGACCAGGCGATGCGCCGACGCAGGTCCTCCTTGCCGATGATCGGCGGGGTGCCGACGGGGTCCTCGAAGACGATGTCGTCGGCGAACAGCTCAAGGACCCGGTCGACGTCGCCGTCGTTCATCCGGCGGGCGTACTCCAGGGCCATCCCCTTCAGTGTCGCCTCATCCGGCATGGTCGCCTCCCAGGTGGGTGAGCTCGAGGTCGGACCGTCCCCAGAACGCCCGGAGCTCCTCGATGAGGCCGGTCCGCCCGGTACGGATCATCAGGACGTAGTCACAGCGCAGGCGGGCGGCCGCAGGGTTCGCGGGGGCGGTCAGCCAGCCCCGCTCGGCGAAGTCCGCGCCCTTGGGCAGGTAGTCCATGACCGCGGTGACCGGTACCAGCGCATGGTGGCCGTCCTGCCCGGCGACGGGCTCGCCCGGCAGCTCGCGGGTCCGGGCCTCGACGCCGTTCTCGAAGTGGGCGCGCAACGCGGCCAGCCCGGTCCGGCGGCCGGACCCGACGGGATCCTCGAACGCGACGTCGTCGGCGTACAGGGCGAGGAGCCCGTCGACGTCCCCGTTGTTCAGCCTGCGGCTGTGCTCGAGGATGAGCTTCTTGCGTTTGCGTTCGTCAATCAAGGTGGGCTCCCATCGGTGCTCCGGTGCCGCCGCGGCGGCCGAGTTCCTGGTCGATGAAGTCGAAGATCTCCCCGAGCGTGGCGGCCTCGAGCGTGGCGGCCTCGAGCGTGGCGGGGACGGCCAGCGGGGTGGGGACGGCCTCGGCCGGTCCGTCGAGCCGGGCCACGGCCGCCTGGAGCCGTTTGCGCAGCTCCGCCCGCAGCGGTGCCTCCTGGGCGGCGGTCGGCAGGGCGGCTTCCAGCTCCTCCAGCCGGTCGAACACCGAGGCCGCAGGGTCGGTGCTCTGCGGGGACAGCGCGGCGTGCAGGTGCCGGGTGAGCGCGAGCGGGTTCGGATGGTCGAAGATCAGCGTCGCCGCGAGCTGCAGACCGGTCGCGGTGGCGAGTCGGTTGCGCAGTTCCACCGCGGTGAGCGAGTCGAACCCGATCTCGCCGAAGCCCCGCTCGGTCTCGACCCCGTCCGGATCGGCGTGGCCGAGGACGGCCGCTGCGTGCGACAGGACCAGGTCGAGGAGGGCGTCGTGCTGTTCTGCCGGGGGGAGGGCGGCGAGGCGTCCGGACCAGTCGGCGGCGTCGCGCCGTTGCCGGGGAGCGGGCGCCGAGGCAGGGGCGGGCCGTACGTACTCGACGGTGTCCGCGTCCCGGGTGACCACGGCTTCCGCGGTCAGCACCGGGACACCGAGCGGGTCGGTCACGACAAGCCGGTGTCCGTGGTCGTCCGTACTGAGGCGGAGCCTGAGCGAGGTGGCTCCGGCGGCCCACAGCGACACTCCCGTCCAGACGGACGGCAGCTGTACGGGCTTTTCGTCGCGCAGCAAAGCCGGATGGAGGGTCGCGTCGAGGAGCGCGGGGTGGATGCCGAATCCGTCCGAGGGACCGGCCAGGGCGGGGAGTGCGACCTCGGCGTACACGGTGGATCCGTGCAGCCACGCCGCGGTGAGTCCTCGGAACGCCGGGCCGTACCCGTATCCCGCCGTGTCGGCCTGCTCGTAGAAGTCGCTCACTTCCACCCGTTCGGCTTCTGGCGGTGGCCAGGGCCCCGTCAGGTCCTGCGAGCCGGTCGTCCCCACGCTGAGGAACCCGGTCGCGTGGCAGGTCCAGCCCGCGTCCGGGTGCGGCCTTGAGTACACGCCGACGTCCCGCCGCTCCCCGGCTTGGGCGCTCACCACCAACTGGACCTGTACGGCGTTGGCAGGCGGCAGGACCAGCGGGGTCTCGAACGTCAGCATGCCCAGTCCGGCACAGCCTGCCTCGTCCGCGGCCCGCAGCGCCCACTCGACCAGAACCGTG
>JBDSTJ010000245.1:0-3529 GCA_039928335.1 Streptosporangiaceae bacterium
CCCGTTGCCGGCCTGTCCCGCCACTTCGATCTCCGGGTCGGAGGCCAGCAACGAGGCCAGCCCGTCCCGGATCATCACCTGGTCGTCAGCGATCACCACACGGATCATGAGGCAGAGTTTAGGCCCCGTCGTAGGGGAGCTCCGCCAGAACGGCCCAGCCCTCGCCCTGGCGGCCGGTGAACAGCGACCCGCCGAGCATGGTCACCCGCTCGCGCATGCCGACGAGCCCGTGCCCGCCGCCGCTCGCCTCGGGCTCGCCGTGCGCGCCGTTGTCGCGGACTGAGATCCGCAGCACCTCCGCACCGTAGTGGACCTCGACCGAGACGTTCGCGCCCGGGGCGTAGCGGGAGGCGTTGCTCAGCGCCTCCTGCACGATCCGGTAGGCCGACAGGTCGACCCCCTCGGGCATCGGCTTGGGCATCCCGGTGACCCGCAGCACGGTCGCGAGCCCTTCGTGCGCGCTGATCAGTTCGTCGAGCCGTTCCAGGCCGGGCTGCGGGTCGCGTTCGGCGGTCTCGTCCTCCTCGCGCAGCAGGCCGACGACCCGGCGGGTCTCGATGAGCGCGCGGCGTGCCTCTTCGCGCAGCAGCGCGAAGGTCTCCTTGGCGGGTTCCGGCAGGTCGGGGATCTTGTACGGGGCGGCCTCGGCCTGCAGCGCGATCACGGACATGTGGTGGGCGACCACGTCGTGCAGTTCGCGGGCGATCCGGGACCGTTCCTCCAGGACGGCCTGCCTGGCCAGGTCCTGGCGGCGCAGTTCGGACTGTTCGGCCAGGCTCATCTCGGCGGAGTAGCGGCCGCCGACGGCGTCGCCGAAGACGAACGCGAGCACGATCAGGCCGACCAGGATGATCCCGAACCACGGGTAGACGTGGTTGACCACGAGCGCCGCGCCGACGAGGGTGACGATGGTGATGACGGTCGCGCCGATGGAGACCCGCCGGTGGTGGGAGGTCGCGACGGCGAACACGACGAGGATCAGGGCCAGCAGCGACGGCACCGGCCAGGGCATGAACAGGTCCTTGCCGCCCAGGGCGAGGCAGCCCCAGAGCATGCCCGCGACGATGATCCGCCAGGCGACCAGCGGGTACCTGGCGGCGACGACCAGGGGCAGGCTCTGCATGATGCCGAGCAGCCAGCTGAGGGTGATGTGGGCGTCGAACAGGTTGATGTGCAGGGCGATCGAGCCGGCGGTGAAGCCGATGCCGAGCGCGAAGGACAGGAGCACCACCAGCACCCGGGGCCAGAGTGACTCGGGCCACAGTAGGGTGCGGGTGGGTTCCTTGGGCGCGCGCAGTGCGGAGTCCCGGACACCCCGAAGCGTGTACGAAAGCCAGTTCTCTCCCTGATCACTCACGACTCCGAGGCTAGCGAGGCCGAGGCACTGATCGCCTGCCCCTTCCTGCTGACCTCGGGTGTCCCGCCGAGGTATTAATCATGTATTCTCTACAAAGTTAGTATGGAACAGGAGGTCCGGATGATGACCGTGCTCACCGCTGCGCCGACGCTCGCCGACCGCGCCCGGCAGATCGCCGACCGGAGTGCGGACTGGCTGCACCGGGTCCGGCTGGACCCTTCGGGCCGCTGGTACGAGCGGCTGCACTCAGACGATGACCACGAGGTCTGGATCATCTGCTGGCTGCCCGGCCAGGCCACCGGTTTCCATGACCACGGCGGCTCCGCCGGGGCGTTCGTGGTCGCGCTCGGCACACTCGAGGAGCTCAGCGTCACCGACGACGGCACGGTCCGGGCCTGGGACCTGAGGACCGACGACCACCATGCCTTCGGCGAGAACTACATTCACGACGTGCGCAACAGTTCCTCGGCCCCGGCGATCAGCGTGCACGTCTACTCGCCGCCGCTCAGCACGATCAACCGCTACGACCTCACCCCGGAGGGCGAGCTGGTCACGCTGCTCACCGAGAACGAGGAGGACTGGTGACCCGACCGGCCGGAGCCCGGTCCATCGACCAGATCCTGGACGAGGCCAGGTCCCGGCTGACCCGGCTCACGCCCGGCGAGGCCCACCGCGACGCGGAAGCGCTCCTCATCGACATCCGGCCCGCCGCCCAGCGGGCCGCCGAGGGCGAGATCCCGGACGCGCTGATCATCGAGCGTAACCATCTGGAATGGCGGCTCGATCCCGAGTGCGGTGCCCGGATTCCCGAGGCCACCGGCTACGACGTCCGCGCCGTGGTCTTCTGCTCCGAGGGCTACACCTCGAGTCTGGCCGCCGCGGCGCTGCAGGACCTCGGGCTGTCCCGGGCCACCGACGTCGTCGGCGGCTTCAAGGCCTGGGCGGCGGACGGGCTACCCACCCGCTAGCGGCACGTTCACGTTCCGACTCCGCACGATCTTCGTGGTGCGGGTCACGACGTCCGTGAGCAGCTCCCGCCGGTCGGCGGGCAGCCCGGGACGGGCGAGCTCGGCGGGCACGTCGTAGAGGCGGATGCCGTGCGACCGGTCGATGAAGGTCGGGACGAACTCCGCCCGGGTCACCTTCCAGCGGCGGGCGGCCCGGCCGAAGGTGAACCGGGCGATCAGGCCCTCGTTCGTGTCCCTGCCATGCTGGGACGCGACCAGGTTGCCCATGCCGTAGACCACGTACTTGCCGCCGGTGGAGCGCCCGAACGGCTGCACCACGTGGGCGTGGTGGCCGATGATCAGGTCGAGGGCCGGCGAGGCCAGCAGGGTGCGGGCCAGCGAGATCTGCCGCGCAGTGGCCGCGTGCCGGTACTCCGTGCCCCAGTGCAGGCTGGCGATCACTACCTGCGCGCCGGCCTTCCTGGCCCGCCTGGCGGCCGCGAGGATGGAGCCGGCGGCGAGCTGGTTGGCCAGCCACGGCCGGCCGGCCGGGACCCGGTAACCGTTGAACCCAGAGGAGTACGACAGCTGGGCGACCCGTACCCCCGCGACGGTCATCAGGTCCACCCGGGCCGCCTCGGCGGCGTCGCGGGCCGAGCCGGTGTGCCTGATCCGGCCCCGGTCCAGGGCCGCCAGGGTGCGGCTGATCCCGGCGTAGCCCTGGTCCAGGGTGTGGTTGGAGGCCGTCGAGCAGGTGTCGTAGCCGAGCCACGCCAGGGTCTCCACAATCTGCGGCGGCACGCTGAACACCGGGTAGCCGCTGAACGGCCCCCCGGCCGGGGCCAACGGGGTTTCCAGATGGCAGATCGCCAGGTCGGCCGAGCTGATCACCGGGCGGATCGAGGCCATGATGGCCCGGTAGTCCAGCCGCCCGGCGCCGTCCCTGCCGGCCTGCCGGTTGACCGGCTCGTGCAGCAGCACGTCGCCGGTGGCGACCACCGTGAACGTCCGGGCCGCGTGGGTCAACGGCCTGGTGGCCGGCCGGGTCGCGATGGGGACCGTGATCTGCTCGCCGGCTGCGGCGGGCTGCGCGGGGCGGGCGGGTGCGAGGGCGCAGGAGGCCGTCAGGCCGACCAGGGCCGCGGCGGGAAGAGCGGTCTTGAGGGACACGAGTGCAGAACGTAGCGGTGCTCTCGCGCATGGTGAATGCTGTTTGCCGAACCCA
>JBDSTJ010000246.1:0-15115 GCA_039928335.1 Streptosporangiaceae bacterium
CCCGCGGGAGGCACGGGCGACCCGCATCCGGCGCATCTCGTCGGTCACCACGTCCCCGTAACGGAGCATGAACGTGGCGATCTGGGTGAGCAGCGGCGGCATCCGCAGCCGTTCGAGGCCCAGCAGCAGGATCCGGGGCTCGGTCGTGGAGGCCAGCAGGATTGAGGCGATCACGCCCAGAGTGCCCTTGACCAGGATGCTCCAGGCCCCCCACAGACCGCTCTCGCTCAGCTGGAGCCCCAAAAGGGTGACCTTGGGCCCGGTGGCGATGAACGGCATCAGCACCGCGAACCCCACGAACGGGATCTCGATCAGGACCCGGCGGGCGAGCAGCCGGAACGGCACCCGGGCCAGGACCGCGACCAGCGCGAGCAGCAGGCCGTAGCCGGCGAAGGCCCACATCTGCTCGCGCGGGGTGGCGACCACGGTCACCACGAAGGCGAGGGTGGCCACCAGCTTGCAGTGCGCCGGCAACCGGTGCACCGGCGAGGCGACCGGCAGGTACAGCTTGTGCGCGTGGCCCGCGCCCATCAGGAGGCAGGTTCGGCGGGCCGCCGGCGGATCACCCAGAACAGGCCGCTGCCGGCGACGAGGACCACCGCGACGCCGATCACCCCGGCCAGCCCGCCGGAGAGCCGGGCGTTGTCCACGCCCGTGACCCCGTAGTCACTGAGCGGGGAGTCCTTGAGACCGTGGTCCTCGGCCTTGGCGTCGATCCCCTTCTCGGCCGAGACCTTCTCCAGCCCGTCGGGGCTGGAGCTGGCGTAGAAGCTGACGATCCCGGCCAGGACGAGGGCGACGAGCAGGCCCACCGCGAAGAAGCGCTTGAAGGTCATCAGGCGGGTGCTCCCTGGGTCTTGAGTTCGAGCGGCTTGATCAGGCCCCGGGCCCCGTAGACGAGGTCGGGCCGGACCGCGAGGACGCTCGACACGGTCAGTGCGGTGATGACGGCCTCGCCCAGCCCGATCAGGACGTGCACGCCGATCATCGCGGTGCCGAACTTGCTGACCGGCACGTCCGTCGCGCCGCCGATCGCGTAGATCAGGGTGAAGCTGACCGCGGCGGCCGGCACCGAGATCACGGCGGCCACGAACGACGCCGCCGTGACCGAGGCCCGGGTCCTGGGCAGCACCCGCAGCAACAGACGGAACACCAGGTAGCCGACGAGCACCGTGGCCAGGGCCATGTTGCAGACGTTGAGGCCCAGCGCGGTCAGCCCGCCGTCGGCGAACAGCAGCGCCTGGGCCAGCAGGACCACCGAGACGACGAGCACCCCCGTGTAGGGCCCGACCAGGATCGCCGCGAGCGTGCCGCCGAGGAGGTGGCCGCTGGTGCCGCCGGCGACGGGGAAGTTGAGCATCTGGGCGGCGAAGACGAAGGCGGCGGTCAAGCCGGCCAGGGGAGCGGTCCTGTCGTCCAGCTCGCGCTGGGCGCCGCGCAGGCAGACCGCCACGCCGGCCGCGGCCGCCAGGCCGGTGACGATCGACGCGGGTGCGCCGATGAACCCATCGGGTGCATGCACGTCCAGTCCTCCCAAGTCAGGCCATTTGCCTCCGAGTATGAAGCGCGGCGATCCTACTTGCAAGCGAGTCGCAACTACGATCTCCCGGCGGGAGGCACCTCCGCGCCCGCCGGGGACCGGGGCACTGAAGGCCCAGCCGCTCAACGACACCGTCGCTCGCGCAGACAAGGCCTGCCGGATCTAATAGTCTGGCGGGCGTCATGCTTCAGCGCCTCGTCCACCTCCTCCCGCCGAAGGTACGTGCCCAGCTGCGGCGCGTGCCCGCCTTCGTGACGGCCTACCAGTGGCTCCGGCGCGGCAGGCTGTTCCGTGAGCGCTACATGTTCGTGACCCTGGCCCTTCTCGCGATCGCCCTGGGCCTCGCAGCCAAGATCATCTCCCAGTCCTGGTTCCCACCGAGCGCGATCGTGCTCGCCGTCCTCGGCGGCGGCCTGGTCCTGCGGGTCAGGGCCCTCACCTGGCTGCTCGGCGTGGTCGCGGTGGTGCTGGTGTACGACTGGTTCGCCCTCGACGAGAACAAGGTCGGCCCCGGCGTCCTGATCACGGTCGGGATCACCTCGATGCTGGCGCTGATGCTGTCCAAGACCCGTCAGCAGCTCGGCGTGCAGGGACTGCGCGGGGAGTACATGCTGCTGGAGCTGCGCGACCGGCTCAACCGCCAGGGCCTGGTGCCCGCGGTGCCGGCCGGCTGGGAGACCAACGTCGAGCTCGTCCAGGCCGGCGGGTCCTCCTTCGGCGGCGACTTCGTGGTCTCCTGCCGGCACGCCTCACCGGACGGCGAGCGCGACCTGCTCGAACTCGCCCTGGTCGACGTGTCCGGCAAGGGCATCGACGCCGGGACCCGCGCCCTGATGCTGTCGGGGGCGTTCGGCGGGCTCCTTGGATCGGTCCAGCCCGAGGAGTTCCTCCCCTCCTGCAACACCTACCTGCACCGGCAGCGCTGGGATGAGGGTTTCGTCACCGCCGTCCACGTTCTGATCGACCTGACCTCGGGCGCCTACACCGTCGAGTCGGCCGGGCACCCGCCGGCGGTCAAGTTCGAGGCGGCCAGCGGCACCTGGCAGGTCGGCGCGGCCAAAGGCGTCGTCCTCGGCGTCGTCCCCGACCTCAAGTGCGAAGCCGAGTCGGGCATCCTGCGCACCGGCGACGCCCTGATGCTCTACACCGACGGGCTGGTCGAGGCCCCCGGGCTCGACCTGGACGCCGGGATCGACCGGCTGCTCGGCGAGGCCGACCGACTCGTCCCCCAGGGCTTCCGCAAGGGCGCGCGCGAGATCGTCCAGACCATGTCGGCCCAGCGCGACGACGACTGCGCGCTGGTCCTGATCTGGCGTACCTGAGAGCCAGCGCCGACGGGCCCATCTCGTGCGGCTCCGGCCTACCCCGACTCGCAGCCGCACCTCACCGCATGCACCTCACGAACCTGCCGCCCGAGTGATCGGCTCGATCAGGGACCGCAGCCGGGCGTCGGTGTAGAGGTCCTCCAGGCCGAGGTCCCGGCCGTCCGGGCCGCCCAGCGGAACCCGCCAGTTGGGGTACTCCTCGACCGTCCCCGGCTGGTTCTGGGTCCGCCGCTCCCCGGCCGCGTCGGCCAGCGACACCCCGATGAGCCGCGCCGGGGTCCGGGCCAGGAAACCGTGCAGGGCCCGGACGACCGCCGCCTCCTCGCCCTGGTCCTCGGCCCTGAGCAGGCCCAGATCGGCCAGGAGGGCGAACCAGGCGGCCAACTCCTCCCGGTGGTAGCGGTACTCCTCCTCGACCGGCCGGGTCAGCAGGCCCAGGCGCTCGCGCAACGCGATGTGGTCGCCGTGCAGCATCCCGGCGATCGGCGGCAGGTCGTGCGTGCCGACCGTGGCCAGGCACAGCTCCCGCCACTCCTCGGGGCGGCGCGGACCCTCAGGACCGCGCTCGAACCAGAGCAGCGACGTGCCCAGCACCTGGTGGGCCGCGAGGTCCTCACGCACGGACGGCTCGACGGTGCCGAGGTCCTCGCCGATCAGGACCGCGCCCACCGCCCTGGCCTCGGCGGTCAGCACCCCCAGCATCGCCGCCCGGTCGTACCCGACATAGGCACCTTCGCCCGCGTCCGCACCCTCGGGGATCCACCACAGCCGCGACAGCTGCATCACGTGGTCGAGCCGCAGCCCGCCCGCGTGCCGCAGGACCGCCGCGAGCATCTCCCGGTAGGAGCGGTAACCGTCGGCCGCGATCCGCAGCGGGTGCAGGGGCGGCTGGCCCCAGTCCTGGCCGCGCTGGTTGAACTCATCCGGCGGCGCGCCGACCGAGATCCCGGCGGCGAACAGGTCGGGGTACAGGTAGGTGTCGGCCCCGCCCGGGTGGACCCCCACCGCCAGGTCGTGGATGATCCCGATCTCCATCCCCGACTCCCGGGCCGAGCGCTGGGCCTGGGCGAGCTGCCCGTCCAACCGCCACTGCAGCCAGGCGTGGAACTCGACCCGGTCCGCGCGCGCCCCGCCGGGTTCGTGCCGGGGCCACCGACGCCAGTCGTTGCCGTGCAGCTCCGCCAGCGCGCACCAGGTCGCGAACCCGGTGAGCGCCTCGCCCTCACCGCGCCGGTAGTCCCGGTAGCCCTGGTCGGGGACGAAGCGCTGGAACAGCAGCTCCAGCGCCCGGGACTTGGCAGCCCAGACCTCGTCCCGGTCAAGAGTCACCACCGCCCGCAGCGCGGTGGTGACGGCCTCCCGGTCGGGGTACTCCGCGTACTCCGGCAGGTCTTCGATCCGCAGGTACAGGGGACTGAAGTAGCGACGGCTCGACGGCAGGTAGGGCGACGGCTCGATCCTGGGGGTCGGCTCCGCCGCGTGCAGCGGGTTGACCAGCAGGAAGCCCGCGCCGAGCTCCTTGCCGCTCCAGGTGGCCAGGTCGGCCAGATCCCGCAGGTCGCCGATGCCGCACGACTGCCGGGACCTGACCGAGTAGAGCTGGGTCATGAACCCCCACTGCCGCCCCGCCTTCTGCGCCAGCGGTGCCGGGACCGCCGCGTGTCCGTGGCCGGGTTCGGCGGCGGGTTCGGTGCCGGTCCCGCCGGTGGGGGCCGGCGACGAGTCGACGGCCAGAGCCTCGAGCACCGCGCGCAGGGTGTCCGGGGAGACCTGGACCTCGCGTCCCTGCCAGTCGAAATAGTGGGTCTCGACGCGGTGGGCGCGGGCGAGACGGCGCAGCTCTTCGTCAGTCACAGGGGCAGTGGTTGCCTCCCAGGGGGAGAACAAACCCCTGGGTTTTGAGATCTCACCAGACAGAGGGCACTCTGTTGATCCACGGGGCGGCCTCTTCCAGCTGCGCGGACAGCGAGACCAGGGTCGTCTCGTCGCCGATCCGGCCCGCGAGCATGATGCCGATCGGCAGGCCCTCGGGCGTCCAGTGCAGCGGAACGCTCACCGCGGGCTGACCGGAGACGTTGTAGATCGCGGTGAACGGCGTGAACGCCTTCTGCCGGGCGAAGTTCTCGGCCGGCTCCTGGTCGTGGAAGTGGCCGAGCAGCGCCGGCGGCTGGGCGAGCGTCGGCTGCAGGATCACGTCGTACCGGTTCATGACCTCGAGACCGGCCCGCACGGCCCCCTGGAGCTGGGCGTGGGTCAGCATGAGCTCGGTCGCCGAACGGGCCAGGCCCTGGTCGCGCAGCCACCGGGTCAGCGGCAGCAGCCGGTCCTCCCGGGCCGGGTCGACCGGTGTGATCGTGGCCATCACCCCCCACAGCGTCTCGAAGATCGGCACCAGCTCCGGGCCGAGCACCGACGGCAGTTCCACCACCTCGTGGCCGAGCGAGACCAGCAGCTCGGTCGCGGCCTCATAGGCGGCGACACAGTCCGGATGGACCTCGACGCCGGGGATCAGGACCTCGCGGCTGCGGGCGATCCTGAGCCGGCCCGGCGCGCGTTCGGCCGCCTCGGTGAAGCTGTACGGGGCCGGGGGTGCGAGGTAGAGGTCGCCCGGCATCGGGCCGGCCATCACGTCCAGCAGTGCGGCCGCGTCCCGGACGGTCCGGGCCAGCGGGCCGTTTGTGGACAGCCCGAACAGGTCGGGGATGATCGGCCCCTGCGAGACCCGGCCCCGGCTCGGCTTGATCCCGAACAGCCCGCAGACGCTCGCGGGGATCCGGATCGACCCGCCGCCGTCGCTGCCCTGGGCGATCGGGGCGAGCCCCGAGGCGACCGCCGCGGCGGCCCCGCCGCTGGAACCACCGGCGAGCCGGTCGAGGTCCCACGGAGTGCGGGCGGGCGGCGCGACGCCGTTCTCGGTATAACAGGGAAGCCCGAATTCCGGGGTATTGGTCTTTCCCAAATGAATGGTTCCGGCCTCCCGCATTTTGGTCACGACATGGTCGTCGGCAAAACCGACGAGATCGTCGAACACCCGTGACCCGAACGACATCGGAACACCTGAGACCATGTTGAGGTCTTTCACCGGGACCGGCACGCCCAGCAACCGTGGAAGCGTGTCCGGGTCGGCGGCCTCCAGCACGGTCTGCTCGGCCTTGCGCGCCTGCTCCCTGGCCAGCTCCGGGGTCACCGTGATGTAGGCGCCGACCTGTGCGTCCAGGCGCTCGATCCGGTCGAGGTAGTGCTCGGTGATCTCGACGGGCGAGAGTTCCCGCCGGCGGACCGAGGCGGCCAGTTGCAGCGCTGTCAGATCATGAAGGTTGGTCACCACTGGACACTAAACGCAGGCGTGCGAGGATCAAAGCGGTCAAGAGTCGGGAATCCGAGAAACCTACTCGCCAGTAGGTGTCGTGAATCGCGCAGATCGGGCGACAAGACTGTTAGCCGGATTGCTCTGGTCGATGGCCCGCGCAGTGGCTACTGTGCGCAAAGAGGATCATAGATATGTTGCCAACCGGACACGGAGGGTCACACCAATGGCACTCATCGAAAAAGGCGAAGCCCGCGGGCAGCCGATCGAACAGCAGAACGGTTCCTGGACGGACGCCAGGTCCTTCGGTGAACTGTGGAACCGTCCCCAGGTGCGACGCTGGGCGCTCCGGGCCGGCGTCGCGGTAGCCGTCGGCGCCGTGTTCGCCTGGATCATCGACATCAGAGTCGGCCTGACCGTGGCGATCATCGCGGTCATCGCCGACACCGTACTCAAGGCCAGAGGCTCAACCCGCGGATCCGAGGCCTGGCGCAGGTCCTCGGCCGCCGAGCGCAAGACCGAGAAGCAACTGCGCGGTCTGGCGGCCAAGGGCTGGCGGGTCATGCACGCGCGGGCGGTCCCGCAGGACCGCGACGGCGTCAGCGACGGCCAGATCGACCATCTGGTGATCGGGCCGACCGGCGTCTACGCCATCGACTCGGAGAAGTGGGACAAGCGGCTTCCGGTGCGGACCCTCTCGCACATGAAGTTGTTCCACGGCCCCTTCGAGAAGAAGGACCGGCTTGACGAGGCACGCTGGGAGGCCAACCAGGCCAGCCGGCTGCTGAGCAAGGCGCTCGGCGTCGACATCCCGGTCCAGCCCTCGGTGGCGATCTACGGCCCGGCGATCCCGTGGCGGGTCATGACCGTGCGGAACGTCGACGTCTACGCCGGCGGCAAGGCCAAGAGCTACCTGCGGAAGCGTCCGAAGGTCCTGAGCGCCGAGGAGGTCGACCGGATCGCCGACGCGGCCGAAAGGGTCCTGCCCAGCAAGTTCCCGGACTGACGGTCCGAGCCGCGAGCCGCGCCCCGCCATCGCCGTCGGGGTGCCTCGTCGCTGACGGTACGATCGAAAGCACCGCTTTCCTTCTGCCGCCCCCCACCGGGGGCCACCCCACCTCACAGAACTTTCGGTTGGGAGAGTCCCCGAATGCCTCCGCTCAGGTCTCGTACGGTCACGCACGGCAGGAACATGGCCGGAGCCCGCGCTCTGCTCCGGGCCACCGGGGTCGCCCGTGAGGACTTCGGAAAGCCGATCATCGCGATCGCCAACAGCTTCACCGAGTTCGTGCCGGGCCACGTGCATCTGCGCGAGGTCGCCCAGGTCGTCGCCAAGGCCGTCAAGGAGGCGGGGGGCATCCCCCGGGAGTTCAACACGATCGCCGTCGACGACGGCATCGCGATGGGCCACGCCGGCATGCTCTACTCGCTGCCCAGCCGCGAGCTGATCGCCGACTCCTGCGAGTACATGGTCAACGCGCACTGCGCCGACGCCATGATCTGCATCTCCAACTGCGACAAGATCACGCCGGGCATGCTGATCGCCGCGATGCGGCTCAACATCCCGACGGTCTTCGTGTCCGGCGGCCCGATGGAGGCCGGCAAGGTCACCGTCGTCGACGGCACTGCGATCACGACCCGCAAGCTCGACCTGATCGACCCCATGATCGCGGCCGCCGACGACTCGGTCTCCGACGAGAGCCTGCTCGAGATGGAGGAGAACGCCTGCCCGACCTGCGGGTCGTGCTCGGGCATGTTCACCGCCAACTCGATGAACTGCCTCACCGAGGCCCTCGGCCTGTCACTGCCCGGCAACGGCACGACCCTGGCGACCCACGCGGCCCGCAAGAACCTCTTCGAGGACGCCGGCCGCCTCATCATCAAGATCACCAACCGGTACTACGCCGACGACGACGCCTCGGTGCTGCCGCTCAACATCGCCACCCGGGACGCCTTCGAGAACGCGATGGCCCTCGACGTGGCCATGGGCGGCTCCACCAACACGATCCTGCACCTGCTGGCCGCCGCCCGTGAGGCCGGCGTCGACTTCGGTCTCAAGGAGATCGACGAGCTGTCCCGCCGGGTCCCCTGCATCTGCAAGCTGGCTCCCGCGACCGACAAGTACCACGTCGAGGACGCCCACCGGGCCGGCGGCATCCCCGCCCTGCTGGCCGAGCTCGACCGGGGCGGCCTGCTGCACCGGGACGTGCACACCATCCACAGCGCGACCCTCGGCGAGTTCCTCGACCACAACGACATCCTGTCGCCGAACGTGAAGCCGTCGACACTGGAGCTGTTCCACGCCGCTCCCGGCGGGGTCCGCACCATCGAGCCGTACGCCCAGCACACCCGCTGGGACAGCCTCGACACCGACCGCGTCAACGGCTGCATCCGCGACATCGAGCACGCCTACACCAAGGACGGCGGCCTCGCCGTCCTCTACGGCAACATCGCCCCCGAGGGCGCGATCGTCAAGACCGCGGGCGTCGAGGAGGAACTGTGGACGTTCACCGGTCCCGCCGTCGTCTTCGAGTCCCAGGACGACGCCGTCGACGGCATCCTCGGCGGCAGGATCAAGGCCGGTGACGTCGTCGTCATCCGCTACGAGGGCCCCCGGGGCGGTCCCGGCATGCAGGAGATGCTCTACCCCACCTCCTTCCTCAAGGGCCGCGGCCTCGGCAAGGCCTGCGCGCTGATCACCGACGGTCGCTTCTCCGGCGGCACCAGCGGCCTGTCCATCGGCCACGCCTCTCCCGAGGCGGCCAGCGGCGGCGACATCGCCCTGGTCGAGAACGGCGACCGGGTCGTCATCGACATCCCCCGCCGCGTCCTCGAACTGGACGTGCCCGCCGCCGAGCTCGCCACCCGCCGCGACAAGCTCCTGGCGGACCTCGGCGGCTACCGCCCCCGCGACCGGCAGCGGCCCGTGAGCGCCGCCCTCCAGGCCTACGCCGCCATGGCCACCTCGGCCTCCACCGGCGCGACCCGCGACATCTCCCAGCTGGGCCGCTGACCCTGACCCCGCCCCTGTTCCATGCGAAAGGCCCCGCCGCGGCGGGGCCTTTCGCATGGAACAGGACCCGGCGGGCCATAGCCGATCAGTTCTGGCGTGTACATCCCCTGGTCCGGGACTGGGACGGCCCAGGTCGCGATGACTACCGTCGAGCACCGGACAACAACAGGAGGTGGCCGGAATGCTGAAAAGCCTGAGCTGGTGCGTTGCCATCTGGATGGTCTCGGCGCTGCTGTACAACGCCACTCACTGGCAGGCCATCGTCGTCGTCCCCATCCTCACCCTCTTCTCCTTCGCCTTCAACGGCCTGTCGGCGATCGAGGAGGGCGACCCCCAGGGCCACGTCCGGTGAGCCGGCGGGCCGGTGAGCCGGGTCATCCGAGCAGGCGAAGAGGACACGGGCCACGTCCGTAGCGTCTCGCGGCTGTGGTCCATGCGCTCGCGGGAGGTTCTCAGCCGCAGCAGCCGCCGCCGCAGCAGCCGCCTCCGCCGGAGGGAGCGGGCTCGGCGGCCGGGCGGGCGGAACCGCCGACGCCGGTGACGGCCACAGCGGACAGGACCTTGACGGTGTCGGTGTGACCGGACGGGCAGGTCGCGGGCGCGGAGGACTCGTCCATCGGGCGGGTCAGCTCGAAGTTCGAGCCACAGGGGCGGCAGCGGTAATCGTAGCGAGGCATGCCCCCATGATATTCAGGCCGCGGGCTCGGTGACGTACGCCGCCCACTGTGGATCTCCGTCGTTGATCAGGCCGATCAGCCGCCAGTGGGCTCCGCGGGGGACGGCGGGCGGAATGTCGAGGCTCCAGCCGAGCTCTTCGAGAAGCTTGTCTGCCTTGTGATGGTTGCAGTAAGTGCAGGAGGCGACGCAGTTCTCCCAGGCGTGCTTGCCGCCCCGGCTGCGGGGCTGCACGTGGTCGATCGTCTCGGCCTTCTTGCCGCAGTACACGCAGCGGTAGTTGTCGCGTCGCATCAGGGCGGCGCGGGTGAGAGGCACCCGGGTGCGGAACGGGATCCGCACGTAGCGCCGGAGCCGGATCACCGACGGAACCTGCATGCTCACGTTCGCAGACCGGACGTGAGCGCCGGAGGCGTCATGGTGGACGACCTCCGCCTTCCCCCGGAGCACGAGACAGACCGCCCTCCGGAGCGGGAGAGTGGTGAGCGGTTCGTACGTGGCGTTCAGGAGAAGGACCTGTCTCATCAGCCGGCCCCCGCCGGGGAGGCTTGGTGACAGGGACCGACTGGGTGACCGGGGCGTCCCCGGGACCTGCGCCGGGACGATGTTCGTCGACGTCTCTGGTGCACGCCGCAAGCGCGCACCGGCTGTGCCCCTGGCTCGGCCGAATCTGCCGCACCCGCCACGAGGACCTCCTCTGCAGGCCAATCCACTCAATCCCAGACTGTCAACAGTGTGACGAATGGGATGCTGTTCGCGCTACCCCTTTATGCCCCGATCCGGACGACCGCAGACCTCCCGGTGAGGTGGGGCTCCCGGGGTCGGGGAGCCCCACCGGGTGCTCAGGACGCCGGAACGGCCTCGACCGGGGTCACGGTCGGAGCCGGCACGGGCACGGGTACGGGCACCGGCACGGGCACCGGGCGCTGCCACACCACGCGGCCGCTGATCTGAAAGCTGCCGTTGAGGGCCGGCGGCAGGTTGGCCTCGATCCGTCCCCGGACCCGCTCGCCCGGCCGGAGCACGTCCCAGCGGCACTTGATGGTCTCGCCGATCACCTGGCAGGGCCCCGACATGTGCGCCACCGGCAGGGCGGGCGTGAGCCGGTGCGTGAGCACGACTTTGGTGGCGGGCCTGGAGTCCCGGTTGACGACGGTCCAGCTCCAGACGACGTGGTCTCCCTCGTCGGAGACCTCGGGCGGGTTGTAACTGAACTCGACGCTCCCGGCCTGAGCGGAGGCGGGAACGGCGAACAACAGTGCCGCTCCAGCCGTGACGACGCTCAGCGCCGCGGTGATGGTCCTCATATGCTGGTCAGTCCCCCGAGTGTGAACGATCTTTGATGGGCTTCACTCCTACCGGAGATGACAGCGCCGATCACGCCGCCACAGCGCCCCCTGTCAGCCGTTGGCCAAAGGGTCCGGAAGGCTTGAACATCAGTGCTTCGCGGTCGCCGTAGGCTGCTTGTCATGGGCTACCCGTCTGCGCATCGCCAGGACATCGTCGAGGAACTCCACGGACAGCGGGTCGCCGACCCCTACCGCTGGCTGGAGGATCCGCAGAGCGCGGACACCAAGGAGTGGTTGGGGGCCGAGGACGAGCTGTTCCACCAGCGGGTCGACGACCTGCCGGGCCGGGAGCGGCTTCGCTCGCGGATCACCGAACTGCTGGGCGCGGGCAGCATCAGCTCCCCGGTGTGGCGGGGTGAGCGGCGGTTCTTCATGCGCCGTACCGCCGACCAGGAGCTCGCGGTGCTCTACACGATCGACCCGGAGGGGACCGAGCGGGCCCTGATCGACCCGATCGCGCTGGACGCCTCGGGCAAGACCACGCTCGACTCCTGGCAGCCGGACAAGGAAGGCCGCCTGCTCGCCTTCCAGTTGTCGGTCGGCGGCGACGAGGAGTCGCAGCTGTCGATCATGGACATCGCGACCGGGGACACCGTCGAGGGCCCGATCGACCGCTGCCGCTACACGGCGGTGGCCTGGCTGCCCGGCGGCGAGGCGTTCTACTACGTGCGCCGCCTGCCGGCCGAGGAGGTGCCCGAGGGACAGGACCAGTACCACCGCCGGATCTACCTGCACCGGCTCGGCACCGATCCCGCGACCGACGTCATGATCTTCGGTGCGGGCCGGGAGAAGACCAACTACTACGGCGTCGGCGTCAGCCGGGACGGCCGCTATCTCACCGTGTCCGCCTCCCAGGGCACCGCCCCCCGCAACGACCTGTGGATCGCGGACCTGCGGACCTCCTCGCCGGAGGCGCCCGCGCTCCGCTCGATCCAGGAGGGCGTGGACGCCCAGACCGGCATCCACGTGGGACGCGACGGCCGCGCCTACGTCTTCACCGACCGGGACGCCCCGCGCGGCCGGCTCTGCGTGTCCGACCCGGCCGACCTGTCCTACGAGTCCTGCACCGACCTGATCCCCGAGGACCCCGAGGCGGTGCTCAGCGACTTCGCGATCCTCGACGACCTGGACCGGCCGGTCCTGCTCGCCGGCTGGACCCGGCACGCCATCAGCGAGATCACCATCCACGACCTGGTGACCGGCGAGCGGATCGGCGTGGTCCCGACGCCGGGTCTGGGCTCGATCGGCGGCCTGGTCGAGCGGCCCGACGGCGGCCACGAGGCCTGGTTCGGCTACACCGACAACGTGACGCCCGCCTGCGTCCAGCACTACGACGCGCGCACCGGCAGGACCACCCTGTGGGAGGCCGCCCCCGGCAGCGTGGACGTGCCGCAGGTCGAGTCGCGCCAGGTGAGGTATGAGTCCGCCGACGGCACCCAGGTCCGGATGCTCATCGTCGGCACCCTCGACCCCGACCACCCCAAGCCCACCGTCCTGTACGGCTACGGGGGCTTCAACGTGTCGCTCAACCCGGGGTACTCCGCGGGCATCCTCGCCTGGGTCGAAGCGGGCGGCGTCTATGCGATCGCGAACCTGCGCGGCGGCTCCGAGGAGGGTGAGGAGTGGCACCGAGCCGGGATGTTCGGCAACAAGCAGAACGTCTTCGACGACTTCCACGCCGCCGCGGAGCGCCTGATCGCCGACGGCTGGACCACCTCCGCGCAGCTCGCGATCTCCGGCGGTTCCAACGGCGGCCTGCTGGTCGGGGCGGCGCTCACCCAGCGCCCCGACCTGTACGCCGCGGTGGTCTGCTCGGCCCCGCTGCTGGACATGGTCCGCTATGAGAGGTTCGGCCTCGGCCAGACCTGGAACGTGGAGTACGGCTCGGCCGACAAGCCCGAGGAGCTGGCCTGGCTGTACGCCTACTCGCCCTACCACCAGGTCAAGGAGGGAGTCGACTACCCGGCGACGCTGTTCACCGTCTTCGAGAGCGACACCCGGGTCGACCCGCTGCACGCCCGCAAGATGTGCGCCGCGCTCCAGCACGCCACCGTCTCGGACCGGCCGATCCTGTTGCGGAACGAGGCGGAGGTCGGCCACGGTGCACGGTCGGTGACCCGGTCGGTGGACCTGTCGGTGGACACGATGTCGTTCATGGCGGCGCACACCGGACTGGCGCTGTGAGCCTCGCCTCGGTGGACCGGCCCGGTTGACCGATGCCTGGGGCGGCACCGCACCGCCGCCCCAGGCATCGGTCAGCAGGTGTCTGTCAGCAGGTGTCTGTCAGCCCAGCTTCTTCTGGCCGTAGATGTTGACGATGCCGTTGATGTTCCGGCGGCTGGTCTCCTCCCAGCCGAACCTGCGGTACAGCTCCAGTGCGGGCCCCTGGAACTCGGTGGTGTCGCCGCAGAGCGTTCCATAGCCGAGCTCGACGGCCCGCTCCTCCAGCGCGAGCAGCATGGCCGCGCCGAAGCCGAGGCGCTGCACCGGCGGGCTGACCCGCAACCGGACCATCTCGGCCCGGTCGTCGTCCAGCCGCCGCAGGCCGCCCATGGCGACCCGGACGCCCCTGTGTTCGCCGAGCAGGAAATCTCCCCCGTGCTGGAGGTAGAGCTCCTCCAACTGGTGCAGGTCGTGCTCGTAGTAGACGCCGTCCCCGGGAAACAGGCCCACCAGGGCCAGGCCGTCGCGGTGCAGCGCGAGCACGGTGTCGGCGTCCGCGGGCTCATACCGGCGGATCAGCAGGGGTTCTCCGATGCCGAACGACCAGAGCGGTGGTTCGATGCGGCGCCGGACCAGGGTCCTGGCACCGCCCCCGAGCGTGGCCACGTCGGCTAGACCTCGTCCGCCGGATCCGGGCGTTCACCGTCGGACCGCGGGTGGAGCGGGCTCTGCACCGACGGCCCGGCCAGCACCTCCCGCAGGTCCTTGACCCCCTTGATCTCGCCGTGCTGGGCGACGACCGCGGCGACGAGCTGCCGTGCGCGTTGCATCAGGATGTCCGACCGGTGCTCGGGCTCGAGGGCCTGGATCGCGTCCTCGGCCGTCCTGGTGGCACGGTCGGGATCCCCCGCGTGCAGTGCGCACGAGGCCCGGTCGAGCCTGACCAGCGTGCGGTCGATGACCTCGGTGGGCTGGTAGAGGGTGAGCGCGCGCCGGAGCACCTCCTCGCCCTTGGCGTGGTCGCCGAGGTTGGTGTAGGTGTCGCCCTCGTAGAAGGACATCTGCCGGTCGGTGAAGCCGAAGACCAGGTCGGTGGTCTGGTCCTTGTTGAGCTGGTCGAACACCGCACGGCCCCGGACCAGTGCCCGGCGGGCGGTGGGCGCGGCGTCGGACCTGCCGCGCAGCGCCAGCTGGCCGAGTGCGCGGGCCTCCACCGCGGGCGCCATCGCGGCCGCCACGTTGGGGGTGCGGCCGGCCAGGTCCTGGGCCTTGCGCGCCAGATGCAGCGCCTCGCGCGGGTCACCGTAGTAGAGCGGCAGCAGCGACTCTCGCACCGTCACCCAGGCCCGCAGGCCCCGGTCGCCGGTCTCGTCGGCGGCGGTCCGGGCGGTCCGGAAGAACGAGCGGGCCAGCCGGTGGTCACCGAGGTTGATCATGATGAGGCCGGACATGCCGGCCAGCTGGGCGGCGATCCGGCAGAGCCGTTCCTGCATCTCCACCGGCTGGCGCTGGTCGCACAGGCGGCGGACCTCGCTGAAGTCCAGCAGGACGTCGCAGAGCATCCGCAGGGACGGGGTCGCCTGGTAGGACTGCCCGTACCCGAGGATCGTCTCCTCCCACTGGTCGAGCATCGTCGGCGACACCGTGGAGCTCACCAGAGTGTCGTCCATCTTGCGCCGAAGCTGGTCTACCGCGCCGAGAAGCTGGCCGTCGAGCGCTACACCCGTACCTGCCAGAACTTGC
>JBDSTJ010000247.1:0-5640 GCA_039928335.1 Streptosporangiaceae bacterium
AGGGGCTCGCGCCTGGCGCGCAAGACCGCCTACGGAATCCTCGGTTTTCTCGGGCTCGGCGTGATCGTTTTCGCGATCGCCTATCTGCTCACCCCGATCCCCGACTCGGCCCAGGCCGAGGCCCGGCAGCGCCTCAACACCTACTACTACGCCGACGGCAAGTCGATGATCACGCAGGAGGGCACCAACCGGGTACCGGTCGACATCAAGGCCGTGCCCAAGTCGATGCAGGACGCGGTGATCTCGGCGGAGAACCGCTCGTTCCGCACCGACCCCGGGGTGTCCTTCCGCGGCACCGCGCGGGCGTTCTGGTCGACGGTCTCCGGCGGCCAGGTGCAGGGCGGCTCGACCATCACCCAGCAGATGGTCCGCAACTACTACAGCGGCATCGACCGCGAGCGCTCGGTCTTCCGCAAGCTCAAGGAAGTCATGGTGTCGCTGAAGGTGAGCCAGTCCAAGGACAAGGACTGGATCATGCAGCAGTACCTCAACACGATCTACTTCGGCCGACAGGCCTACGGCATCCAGGCGGCCGCCCAGGCGTACTACCACAAGGACGCCAAGGCGCTGACGCCCGCCCAGAGCGCCTATCTGGCCGCCGCGATCCAGCAGCCCACCGTGTATGAGAACGTGACCAAGAAGAACCGGGCCGGGATCGAGCAGCGCTGGCGCTACGTGCTGGACGGCATGGTCGCCGGCAGCACCCTCCCGGCCGGCGACGCGGCCGCGCTGACGTTTCCCAAGCCCAAGAAGCAGATCCTCACCAACATCTACGCGGGCAACAAGGGCTACATGGTCGTGTCGGCCAAGAACGAGCTGAAGCGTCGCGGCCACACCGACCAGGAGATCGCCCTGGGCGGGCTCTCGATCACCACGACGTTCAAGAAGCCACTGATGGAGGCCGCCGAGGAGACCATCCGGCAGCTCCGGCCTCCCGGCATGGATCCCGACCAGCGCATCGGCATGGTCACGATCGACCCGGCCAACGGCGACGTGGTGTCCTTCTACGGCGGCGACAACTACCTCAAGAGCCAGTTCAGCAGCTCCTTCTACTCCACCGCGCAGATCGGCTCCGGGTTCAAGCCGTTCGTGCTCGCGGCCGCGCTCGACTCGGGGATGAAACTCGACGACACCATCAGCGGCAACGAGCCGTTCTACTGCACCGGCAAGAACGCCTCCTCGACGCCGATCAACAACGACAGCAGCGAAGGGTCGCTCGGCGAGATCAACCTGGTGCGCGCCACGTCCAAGTCCTCCAACACCGCCTTCGCCCGGCTCGGCCAGGAGGTCGGCCTGGACAAGGTCAGGGCGATGGCCGAGAAGTTCGGCCTGCCCAAGGACCGGCTCGCGCCCAAGGGCCTCAACGTCAACGCCTGCTCCTACCCGCTGGGCATCGTCTCGATGAGCCCGCTCAACCAGGCCTCGGCCTACGCGACGTTCGCGTCCGGCGGCGTCTACTACAAGCCGCACTTCGTGAAGTCGCTCATCGACCGGGACGGCAAGAAGCACGGGTTCAGGGAGAAGGGTGTCCGCGCTGTCAGCACCCAGGTCGCCGGCGACGCCACGTATGCGATGCAGAAGGTCGTCGAGACCGGCACCGCGACGCGCGCCCAGCTCAACGACCGCGAGTCCGCCGGCAAGACCGGCACCACCGACAAGGGTGCGGCGGTCTGGTTCAACGGCTTCGTCCCGCAGCTGTCGACGTCGGTGGCGGTGTTCCACTTCAAGCCCAAGAACCAGCAGAAGAAACTGGTCATCCCGGGCTACAACGCCTACGGCGGATCGTTCCCCGCCACGGTGTGGCAGTCGTTCATGACCAGGGCGACCAGCGGCATGGCGGTCCAGGACTTCCCCGAGCCGAGCACCTTCGCCAGCAACAGCGGCTACGACCGCACGCCGGACCGGCCCACCGGCCCGGCGACCGACCGGCCGACCGACCGGCCCACCGACAATCCGACCAGCCAGCCCACCGACGGGCCCACCGACAAGCCGTCGCCGGGCCCGACGGACCAAGCCCCGTCACCGGACCCGACGACCAAACCGAGCGACAAACCCGAGGTCCCGCCGCAGCCCAGGAACACCGCGCACGGCGGCGGCTGAGGGGCGTTGCGAACCTTCGAGACGCTCGCGGGTGTGCCTAGGCGCAGGCGGTGCCCAGCCGGGCGGGCTGCTCCCTGAGCAGTACGGTCAGCTGGGCGACGTCTCCGTTCTGGGCGATCTCGGGCGTGGTGGTGCGCCATGACCCGGCGAAGTCGCCCAGGACCGTGCGCAGCTTCCCGTCCTCGGCCTTCTTGGCGAGTCCGTCGAGCTCACCGGCGAAGTCACCGATGGCCCGGGCCCACTCGGCGCCGTCGGTCGGCGAGACGGTCTTGAGCTTCTCGCCGAAGGCTTCGAACGCGGCCTTGGTGTCGTCGCACACCTCGGACTTGTTGCCGGTCATCCCTGTGACGACGCCGCAGCCGGAGACCGGCACGAGCACCAGCGCCACAGCTATCCCACCGACCACTCGTGTGATCGTGTGCATGGATCCTCCCCGGGAACACTTGCTGAACCAGGGTCACATGATTCCGCATCGAGCAGGTGTCATGTTCCGGGCAGTTCTGGCATGTAGCGTAGACGGGTCCGCAGCGTTCAAGGGGTGGCTCAACGTGGCCGAGGAATGGCAACCAGCGACCGACGTGGAAAGCCGGTTGAACGGTGCGCTCCAGTCTGGAGCGGGCCAGGAGGAGTACTTCCGGCTGCTCGCCGGGACCGAGGTGGTCGTTCCGCTCGCGCCGGAGACCGCCGGGCAGGTTCTGGCCGGGGAGACCCAGCCGACCTGGCCGACCCAGGAGCTGGACGGTCGGACGCACATCCTCGTCTACACCTCGCCCGAGGCGATGCGGGCCCGCCTCGGGCAGGGGTTCCGGCATTTCATCCGGCTCAAGGTCGCCGACATGGCCGCAGTCTGGCCCGAGCCCCGTTGGTGGCTGGCCGTGAACGCCGGCCTGCCGGTCCAGTCGCTGCTCCCCTCCTGGTTCCTGCGGCAGCTCGCCGAAGGCGATCACCGACCCCCACAGGCCGGTCTGGCAGCACCCCAGGCGACCGCCGAGGAGCCGGTCGCCGAGCCCGTACACCCCGAACCCGAACCGGTCGCGCCTGCCTACCTCGCGGAACCCGAGCCGCTCGTACCCGTCCTGACGGAATCCGAGTCGGTCGCTGCCTACCCGGCCGAACCCGAACCGGTCATGCCTGCCCCTCTGGCCGAACCCGCACCGCTCGTACCCGTTCACCTGGCAGAAGCCGATCCGGTCGTACCCGAGCCAGAGCCCGTCCTACCCGAGCCAGTGCCGGTCGAGCCAGTGCTGGTCGTACCCCAGCACGTCGTACCTGAGCCGGTGCTACCCGAGCCGGTGCTACCCGAGCCGGTGCCCGTCGCGGCCGAGCCCGTCATCGAGCGGCCGCGGTTCGTGCCTGCCAACACCGTCGAGACCGAGCTGGTCCGCGCCGCCGACGAGGAGTCCCTGGTCACCGCGCTGGCCGAGGCCGAGCTGCTGCTGCCCGTACCGGTCGGGACCGATCCAGGAGTACGGCCCAGCCGCGACGGCTTCCCCTGGCAGCCGGGCGAGATCGACGGCAAGCCCGCAGTCCCCGCCTTCACCTCCCCCGAGCGGCTGCACGACGTGATCGGCGAGGTCGACTTCGTCCGGCTGCCGTTCAGGATCGTGATCAGACACTGGCCGGAACTGGACTGGTCGCTGGCGATCAACCCGGGCACCCCGATCGCGGCCACGCTCACCGGCGACCAGCTGCCGATCGTGGCGGGCTGGACCGACCGGCTGCTGGCCGGGCGGCCCGGTTTCGAACCGCAGAACGAACTCGAGACCCGTCTGTACGAGGCCGCGCAGCGCGACGACATCGACACGTTCCTGGCCCTCCTGTCCAGCGCCCAGGTGATGATCGCCTCGGATCCCGGCACCCCGTGGGGCGCGCGTCCGGCCGACGACGACTTCCCGTGGCAGGCCGTGCCGGTCAAGGGCGAGCCGGCGATCCTGGCGTTCACCTCGCCGCGGTGGATGCACGAGGCCGCCGGGCAGTCCCGGGTCGTGATGCCGGACTTCCGCGAGCTCGCCGCGTCCTGGCCGGAATCGGGCTGGAGCCTCGTCCTCAACCCCGGCACCCCGATCGACGCGACGATCTCCGGCTCGCAGCTCAGGAGCCTGACCGCCGACGCGACGCTGACCCAGCCGGTCCCCCGCCGCAAGAAGAAGCAGCAGGAGACCCAGGAAACCCCGGTCCGGATCCCCGCGGACGCACTGCCGCCCGTACCGGCCGAACCCAGGCCCGAACCCAGGCCCGAGCCGGCCGAACCGGTGCCCGCACCGCCGCTCCCGTTCGAACCCTTCGAGCCCGGCAACCGGATCGACCAGGACCTGTACGAGGCGGCCGTCAGCGGCGACACCGACGACTTCCTGCGGATCGTACTCGCCGCCAGCGTGCTCGTCCCGATCGCCGACACCGCGCCGCTGGACGTCACCCCGCTGGAGTCGGGCTTCGACTGGTCGGCGGCGCTCGCCCAGTCGTCGGTGCAGGTGTTCACCTCGCTGGTCCGGCTGCAGGAGGTGCTCCCGGGCGCGCGGTTCGTGTACGCGGGCTTCCCCGAGCTGATCGGCAGCTGGCGTTCGCCGGCGTTCGGCGGCACCGCCTGGTCCCTGCACCTCAACCCCGGCACCCGGATCGGCGCGTCGCTCACCGGCGACCAGGTCCGGGAGCTCAGCGACTGGGCCGAGCGGGTGGGCCTGCCGCAGCGGCAGGCCCCGCGCGAACCGGCCCAGCCGTTCGCCGCGCCGCACACCTCCGAACCCACCACCACCGAACCACCGATCACCGAGCCGGTCCAGGAACCCCAACCGCCCGCTTCCCCGCCCGCTCCCGCCAGGCCCAGGACCGCGATCATGCAGAAGGTCCTGCCACCCGGCCATGTCGGCTGGTACCTGGAGCAGGGGTACGACCGGGTCGGCGGGTTCGTGCACCCGATCGGGGACGTCGCGGAACTGCGCACCCCGGCCCAGCTCTATGACACGCTCGGCCTGCTCTACGGGGACTCGCCGTTCTCGGTCGACGACGAGGCCGTGCACGTGCTGCGCTGGCCGGCCTACTGCGAGAACCTCTACCGGGTTCCGTTCGGCGGGCAGAGCGAGGACGAGCTGATCGGCTGGGGCGACGCGGGCTGGGTCGTCGAGCAGGCCCCGTTCCTCGGGACCGGGTTCGCGCCCGGCTCCGGCGGCACGATCCGCGAGTACAAGTGCGACAGTGCGCGGCTGCCGTCGGGCGCGGAGCTGTACCTGCTCGGCCGGGACCGGACCGAGCGGTTCGTGGCCGTGTACGACGCGGACCTGATGGCCTGGTCGACGACCCCGGTGGCGACCGTACAGCAGGAGGTGTCGAATTGATCAGGGACGGATACGTGGCGCGCTGGCGTGGCGCGGAGTACGAGGCGAGCCCGCACGCCGACGGCGGTGTCCGGATCTACACCACCCAGCCGGCGGAGGGCTTCGAGGAGACCAGGCCCGGCCGGCACCGGCGCAGTGTCGCCCCCGGGGAGCTGGAGCAGCTCCGCTACGTGCGCACGGCGTGCCGGTGGCGGGGCGAGCGGTTCAT
>JBDSTJ010000248.1:0-14486 GCA_039928335.1 Streptosporangiaceae bacterium
GTCCAGTTCCTCCCGGTGCCAGCCGTCGAGGGTCGCGTTGAGGTCGGCGGCGATGCCCATGTGCACCGAGCCGACCCGGCGGATCGTCTCGGGGTCGGTCCACAAAGGTCCCCGGTCGCTGAACATCGGCACCCGGGACACGCTCTCGACCCCGCCGGCGACGGCCAGGCCCAGGTCGCCGGCCCGGATCCGGGCGGCGGTCTGGGCGACGGCGTCAACGCCCGAGGCACAGAAGCGGTTGACGGTCCCGCCGGGTACGTCGTGGCCCCAGCCGGCGAGCAGGGTCGCGGTCCTGGCCAGGTCCGCGCCTTGCTCGTCCACCTGCGAGGCCGAACCGATGATCACGTCCTCGACCTGGGCGGTGTCCAGGCCGGTGCGTTCGACCAGCGCTTCTTGCAGTCCCACGACCAGGTCGACCGGGCTCACGTGGTGCAGCGATCCCCGGGAGGACCCCTTGCCCCGGGCGGTGCGCACGTAGTCGAGTACGAAGACGTCTGTCATCCGGCCTGTCCCTTCGGTCAGCTGTTACTCTTTTAAATGTAGTAAGAACCGGGAACTTCGGCAAGACCGTCCTGCGGCTCGTTCGTGCCGCCTGGACGTGGTTGTGGCCGTGCCGGACGTTGACGGGTAACTCTTCTTGTTGTAGTAAGAAAGCCGGCAGGCTCCGAGGGGAGAGATCAGATGACCGCAAGTGTGTCGATCTTGGGCGGGTACCAGACCGACTTCGCCCTGAACTGGGCCCGCAAGGGCCTGGAGTTCGCCGATCTGACCACCGACGTGGTGCGGGGCACCCTGGCGGGTGCCGGGCTCGAACCCGCCGACGTGGGCGTGATCCACGTCGGCAACGCCTTCGGGCAGCTGTTCACCGGCCAGGGACAGCTCGGCGGCATGCCCGCCACGATGATCCCCGAGTTGTGGGGGGTGCCCTCGTCCCGGCACGAGGCCGCCTGCGCCTCCGGCGGGATCGCGGTCCTGGCGGCCATGGCGGACCTGGAGTCCGGCCGCTACGACTGCGCGCTTGTCCTCGGGCTCGAACTCGAACGGACCGTGCCCGGCGACCTCGCCGCCCAGCACCTGGGCGCGGCCGCCTGGGTCGGGCACGAAGGGCAGGATGCCCGCTTCATGTGGCCGTACATGTTCAGTGCCCTCGCTGAGGAGTACGACCGGCGCTACGGCCTCGACGACGCCCACCTGCGGGCGATCGGTGAACTGAACTTCCGCAACGCCCGCACCAACCCCCACGCCCAGACCAGGGGCTGGGAACTGACCGACCAGAGCTTCGCGGCCGACGACCGCGCCAACCCGCTGGTCGAGGGCAGGCTGCGCCGGCATGACTGCAGCCAGATCACCGACGGCGGGGCCGGTGTGGTCCTGGTCGGCGAACGTTTCCTGGAGCGGCGGCCCGAACTGCGCGGCCGGGCCCGGATCCAGGGCTGGGGCCACCGGACCGTCGGGCTGCCGCTGGACCAGAAGATCGAGCACTCCCGGGCGGAGCCGTACGCCCTGCCGCACGTCCGGGCGACCGTGCTCGACGCATTCGGCCGCGCCGGGATCGCCGACGTCGACGCGCTGGACGCCATCGAGACCCACGACTGCTTCACCATGTCGGAGTACATGGCCATCGACCACTTCGGCATCACCGGACCCGGCGAGAGCTGGAAGGCCGTGGAGAACGGTGACCTCGAGCGGGACGGCCGCATCCCGGTCAACGCCGGCGGCGGGCTGATCGGCGGCGGACACCCGGTGGGCGCCACCGGCGTGCGCATGCTCCTCGACGCCTCCCGACAGGTCACCGGCACCGCGGGCGAAGCCCAGATCGACGGTGCGCGGCGCGTCGCGACCCTGAACATCGGCGGCAGTGCGACCACCACCGTCAGCTTCGTCATCGGCACGGACTAGGAGCTCAGATGGATCTGGAGATCTTGGGGCGGACGCTGTCCACCCTGCCGGCCGACGACGACCACCCCTACCGCACCGGCCCGTGGCGCCCGCAGGCCACCGAGTGGCGTGCCGACGACCTCGAGGTGATCGGGGAGATCCCCGCCGACCTCGACGGGATCTACCTGCGCAACACCGAGAACCCGGTGCATCCCGCCCTGGAGCGGTACCACCCGTTCGACGGCGACGGCATGGTCCACGTCGTCGGCTTCCGGGACGGCAGAGCCTTCTACCGCAACCGGTTCGTCCAGACCGAGGGCCTGCTCGCCGAGCGGGAGGCCGGGCACGCGTTGTGGGCCGGCATCGCCGAGAAGCCCAGGCAGTCGCTGCGCGAGGACGGCTGGGGTGCGCGCGGCCGGATGAAGGACGCCTCCAGCACCGACGTCGTGGTGCACGCGGGGGTCGCGCTCACGAGCTTCTACCAGTGCGGTGATCTCTACCGGCTGGACCCGCTGACGCTGGAGACCTTCGGAAAGTCCCCGTGGGTCCCCGGGCCCGGCGTGTCCGCGCACACCAAGTCCGACGCGCACACCGGCGAACTGCTGTTCTTCAACTACGGCACCGACGCGCCCTACCTGCACTACGGGGTCGTGGACGCCGCCGACAAGCTCGTGCACTACACCGAGGTGCCGTTGCCGGGTCCGCGGCTGCCGCATGACATGGCCTACACCGAGAACTACGCGATCCTCAACGACTGCCCGCTGTTCTGGGAGCCCGACCTGCTCGCCAAAGGCGCCTACGCGGCCCGGTTCCACCCCGAGCTGACCACCCGGCTCGGCGTGATCCCGCGCCGGGGCGGCCCCGACCAGATCAAGTGGTTCGACGCCGCGCCCACCTACGTCCTGCACTGGGTCAACGCCTACGAGGACGGTGACGAGATCGTCCTGGACGGGTTCTTCCAGGGTTCGCCGGAGCCCAGGGACACCGGGGACGGCGGCTTCTACCAGCGGATGTTCCGTTTCCTGGCGCTGGACCGGATGCAGAGCCGGCTGCACCGTTGGCGGCTCAACATGGTCACCGGAACCTGCCGGGAGGAGCAGCTCACCGACACGGTCACCGAGTTCGGGGTGCTCAACGACTCCTTCGGCGGCCGCAGGCACCGCTACGCCTACGCGGCCACCGGAGTGGAGGGCTGGTTCCTGTTCGACGGATTCGTCAAGCACGACCTGCTGACCGGCGGCGAGGAGCGTTACCGGCTGCCCGGAGGGGTGTTCGGCAGCGAGCCAGCGATGGCGCCGCGGGTCGGCGCGACCGGGGAGGACGACGGTTACCTTGTTACGCTGACGACCGACATGAACGACGATCGGTCCGAGTGCCTGATCTTCGACGCGGCAAGGGTGACCGACGGCCCGCTGGCCCGGATCAGGCTGCCGGAGCGGATCTCCAGCGGCACCCACGCCACCTGGGCTCAGGGCGCGTCGATCCCCGGCTGGGCCGACGCCGACTCCGCGGCCGCCGCCGCCGGGCTCTGAGAGGCGACGACCCCCGTTGACCGAGGACACCGTGCCCACGCACCCGCCGGACCACCCGACCAGGCTCGCGCCCGGCGGGACCAACGCGGTGGGCCTCACCCTGGGGCTGATCGGCGACGAGTGGAATCTGCTGATCCTGCGGTACGCCCTGCTCGGAGTGCGGCGTTACGGCGAGTGGGGCGAGGCGCTGCCGATCTCACACGCGGTGCTCACCCGGCGGCTGGCCGCCCTGACCGAGATGGGGGTCTTCGAGCGGGTGGAGTACCAGACCCGGGCCAAACGGTTCGAGTACGCCCTCACCAAGCGCGGCCGGGACCTGTGGCCGATCCTGCTGACGATCTGGGCCTGGGAGTCGGTCTGGGTGCCCGAGCATGTCGAGCTGCTGCCGCTGATGGTGCACCGGACCTGCGGTAAGGAGTTCCTGCCGGTCTTCGGCTGCGCCACCTGCGGGCAGCCGGCCGAACCGCGGGAGATCGCCGGCGGGTTCGGGCCGAGCGGCACGTGGGCGCGGTCGGTCCCCGCCGCGACGACCCGGCGCAGGTCCGGCAACGCCACCGACGGGGGGGCGGGGATGTTCCCCCAGACGATGGCCCTGGTCGGCAACCGCTGGTCGGCGGCCATTCTCGGAGCCGCCTTCCAGGGTGCGCACCGGTTCCGTGACTTCGAGCAGCGGCTCGGCGCACCCCCGACGGTCATCTCTGACCGGCTCCGGGTCTTCTGCGAGCTGGGGGTCTTCGCGCAGTCGCCCGGCATCGAGCGGGCCGACTGGCTCAGCTACCACCTCACCGAGAAGGGCCGGGCGTTCTACCCGGTCGTGATGACCGCGATCGACTGGGGCCAGCGCTGGTTCCGGGCCGCCGAGGGCCCCGCGCTCGTCTACAACCACCGCGAGTGCGGGAAGGACTTCCATGTCCAGCTGACGTGCGACCAGTGCGCGGCTCCGCTGCGCGGTACCGAGGTGCTCGTGGAGCGCGGCACCTGACCGAAAGGGCATGACCATGACGTCGTCCATAGCCGAACTCCTGCGCACCGTCGCCCGAAGGTCTCCGGACGTCCGACCGGTGACCGGTGACCGGTGACGGCCGGCCGGCGACCTACGGTGACCTGATGGAACGTTCCGACCGGGTCGCCGACCGCCTGGTCGCCGCCGGGCTGCGGCCCGGTGACCGGGTCGGCTACGTCGACCGCAACGCCACCGAATACTTCGAACTCCTGTTCGGTGTCGCCAAGGCCGGGGCCGTTTTGGTCCCGCTCAACTTCAGGCTGGCCCCCGACGAGCTGCGCTGGATCCTCGCCGACGCCGGCGTCTCCCTGGTCGTGGCCGGGCCCGACCACACCGGCGTGCTCGCCGGGACCGGCCCGCAGGTGATCGCGGTGGGGGAGGAGTACGAGCGGTGGCTGGCCGGCGCACACGCCGCCGACCCGCACCGGGACGCCGCCGCCGACGACCTGGTCGCGCTCATGTACTCCTCGGGCACCACCGGCAAGCCCAAGGGCGTGCACATCACGGTCGCCGGGCTGAGCGCGGCCGTCGACCTGTTCGGGGCGTGCTTCGAGCTGACCTCGGACTCGGTCAGCCTCGTGCCGATCCCCTACTTCCACATCGCCGGGGCCGGCTGGGCGCTGATCACGCTGGCCCGCGGCGGGACGCTCGTGCAGTCGCGCGAGCCCACCCCGCAGTCCATGCTCGCCCAGCTCGTCGACCACCGGGCCAGCCACACCGCGATGGTCCCCGCCGTCGTCCAGGTCATGTGCGAGCTGCCCGCCGCCGCCGACGCGGACTTCTCGGCACTCCGGCAGATCGTGTACGGCGCGTCGCCGATCTCCGAGTCCCTGCTGGCCCGCGCCGTGGCCCTGTTCGGCGCGGAGTTCTTCCAGTCCTACGGCCTGACCGAGACCATCGGTGTCACCACCCTGCTCGGCCCCGACCAGCACCGCCCCGACAACCCGGTCGCGGGACGGCTGCGGTCCGCGGGCAGAGCGGTCCCCGGCATGGAGGTCGCGGTCCTCGCGCTGGACTCCGACCTGCCGGCCGCCCCCGACGTGGTCGGCGAGGTCGTCGTGCGCGGTCCCTGCGTCACGACCGGCTACTGGCAGAACCCGGCGGCCACCGAGGAGGCGTTCGTGCCCGGCGGCTGGTTCCGCACCGGTGACACCGGCTCGATGGACGCCGACGGCTACCTGTACCTGCACGACCGACTCAAGGACATGATCGTCAGCGGCGGCGAGAACGTCTATCCCGCCGAGGTCGAGAGCGTCCTGTCGGCCCACCCCGGGTGCCGACGCCGCTGACCACCGGGTTCATCGAGGCGGTACGACGGCGCCCCGAGGTCCTGCGCACCCTCGGCGGGGTGCTGCACTCCGCGTCGGCGATGCCGCCCGACCTCGCCCGGGAGCTGGCCGGCGTCATCGGCGGGCGTTATCTGGAGACCTGGGGAATGACCGAGACCGGCGCTCCGGTCACCGCGACCGCCCCGACGGACTGGGACCCCGACTGCGCCGCCGACGACGTGTACGCCTCGGTGGGACGGCCCGCGCCGATCGCCTCGGTCCGGGTGCTGGACTCCGCAGGCCGGCCCCTGCCGGCCGGGCGGACCGGTGAGCTCGCCGTGGAGTCCGACACCCTGTTCGCGGGCTACCACCGCAGGCCCGACCTGACCGCGGAGGTCCGGGACGGCCGCTGGTTCCGGACCGGAGACCTCGGCCGCCTCGATGAGGCGGGCTATGTCTACCTCACCGGCAGGCTCAAAGAAATGATCATCACGGGTGGGAGGAACGTCTATCCGGCCGAGGTCGACCAGGTCGTACGCGAGCTGCCCGGGGTGGCCGACGCGGCGGCCTTCGGCCTGCCGGACCCGCGCTGGGGAGAGACCGTCGCGCTGGCCGTCGTGCCCCGGCCCGGCCACACCCTGGACCCCGCCGCGGTGACCGCCTTCGTGGCCGGCCGCCTGGCGTCCTACAAGAAGCCCCGCCGGGTCTTCCTCGTTGACGCGCTGCCCCGCAACGCGGCCCTCAAGGTCCAGCGGCACCTGCTGCGTGAACGCCTGGGCGGCCTCAGGTCGTGAGCCTGCCGACCAGGAGGCGGAGGTGAGCCCGGAAGGCGGCGAGGTCGGCGTCCGACGGGCCCTCGCCGCGGGGTCCCCGGTCGGTGAGGACGCCGCCGCGCAGGAAGCCGTGGACGCACCAGATGATGGTCCAGACCGCGTAGTCGACGTCGACGTCGGGGGCGATCTGGTCCGAGATGGCGCGGCCGACGCTCTCGTGCAGCGGCTGGACGTAGAGCGCCTCCAACTGGACCAGGTCGGTGGCATCGGACATCCAGCGGTGCATCCACAGCGCGGGAACCTCGGGGTGGGCGACGCAGAAGTCCAGATAGGTGTCGGCCAAGGCGGGGACGTCCACCGGCGAAGCAGTCAGCAGCCCGCCCAGCGCGGCCTGCTCGGCCTCGGCGGCCCGCCCCATGACCTTCAGGTAGAGCTCGCTCTTGCTCGTGACCAGGGACAGCACGGTCGCCTGGTCGCAGCCCAGGGCGTCGGCGATGGTCTGCAGGCCGGTGCTGTCGTAGCCCAGCTCGGCGAAGAGCCGGGTGGCCACTCGGATTATCTCTTCCACGTCAACGTCGATAGCCACACCGTCACTCTATGTCATCGATCTCCTACGGTGGTCTGCCACCTGGCAGAATCTCGTCAACCTTTGGTTGACGAGCGGCGCGCGTCAACCTATGGTTGACGCATGACCAAGCCCGTAGAGATGACCAACCCGGTCCGGCTCGACGACCTGATCGAGGCCATCAAGAAAGTCCATCCCGACGCCCTCGGCCAGCTCTCCGGGGCCGTCGAGGCCGCGACCCACCTGGGGGAGGTGGCCGATCACCTGATCGGCCACTTCGTCGACCAGGCCCGCCGGTCCGGTGCGTCCTGGACCGAGATCGGCGGGAGCATGGGCGTCACCAAGCAGGCCGCCCAGAAGCGCTTCGTGCCCAAGGGCTCCGGCGAGCCCGCGCCGCTCGATCCCAGCCAGGGTTTCGGCCGGTTCACCGACCGTGCCAGGAATGTCGTGGTCGCCGCGCAGAACGAGGCCCACGCCGCCGGCAACGACGAGATCCGCACCGAACACCTGGTCCTCGGTCTGCTGGGCGACCCCGAGGGACTCGGTGCGGCCTCGATCGTCGCCCAGGGCGTGCCCCTGGAGGCCCTCCGCCGGACCGCGACCGCCGCGCTGCTCCCCGCCGCCGCCCAGGTGCCCGCACTCGTCCCCTTCGACGCCCCCACCCGCAAGGTCCTGGAACTCACCTTCCGGGAAGCCCTCCGCCTGGGCCACGACAACGTCGGCACCGAGCACATCCTCCTGGCCCTCCTCGAACTGGAGGACGGCACCGGAGTCCTCGCCGGTCACGGCATCACCAAGCTCGCGACCGAGGCCCACATCGCCACCCGAACGAGCACCTGAGCCAGGGTCCGAGAGATCTGTCTTTTCTTCACATTAGTCACTTAAGATGATTTGTGTGACACGGCATGTTTCTGACTGTTAATCAATGATTAATAACCATTGACTTCGACTTCCTGGTTCGGCGACTATCTCGAAAGATCTTTGTTGCCACTCCGATCAGCCCCTTCGCTGGTCATCCAGGGGGTCCGCCCGTGCAGGGAAAGACAGGCGATACCGCAATTCTCGCCATCGACGGGGGAGATCCCATCAGGCGTGAACCATGGCCTACCTACGACAAGGGTGCCGTGTTCGTTCATCCAGAGGATGAGGAAGCGGCGGTCAGGGCCATTCGCAGCCATCTCTACTTTCGATATGACTACAGGCCCGAGCGCGAGACCGAGTGCGGGAAGTTCGAGGCCGCACTGCGCGAGTACTTCGGCACCCGGCACGCGCTGGCGGTCTCCAGCGGTACCACGGCGATCGCCCTGGCGATCATGGCGGCGGGCATCCCGCCGGGCTCGCTGATCGCCTGCCCCGGGTTCACCTTTCTCGCCAGCCCGAGCGCCATCGCCCTGGCCGGCTGCCGGACCCAGCTGGTCGAGGTCGACCAGAACCTGCAGATGGACGTCGAGGACCTGCGGCGGCGCTGGACCCCCGAGGTCAAGGGCATCCTCGTCGTGCACATGCGGGGCTTCGCGGCCGACATGGCGGCGATCACCCAGTTCGCGACCGAGGTGGGCGTGCCCGTCTTCGAGGACGCGGTGCCCGCACTGGGCGCGGAGCTCGACGGCCGCAAGCTCGGCACGTTCGGGCTCGCCGGAGCCTTCAGCACCCAGTCCGACAAGTCGCTGAACTGCGGTGAGGGCGGGTTCCTCGTCACCGACGACAGCGCGTTGTTCGCCCGGGCGACCGTGCTGTCCGGCGCGTACGAGGGCCGGGTACGACGGCATTTTCCCGGCGGCGAGCCGCCGCCCGGCACCGACCTGGACCTGCCGCTGCTCAGCTTCCGGATGGACGAGATCCGGGCGGCGCTGCTCCGGTCGGAGCTGGCCAGGCTGCCCGACCGGCTGGAGTGCTTCCGGCGCAACTACGCCTACGTCTCGCAGGAGCTCGCGGACGTGCCCGGGATCCACATCCGCCAGCCCGTGTCGCCGGGCGCCCACCTCGGGGAGGCCTTCATCTTCCGGGTGCCGGACGGTCGGGCCGAGTGGTTCGCCCAGGCACTGTGCGCCGAGGGCATCGACGCACGCAACCTGGGCTCCGACACCGACACGAACATCCGGGTCTTCTGGAACTGGCGGTTCATGTTCGCCGGCCGGACGACGTCTGAGATCAAGGCGATGCTCCCCGCCACCACCCGGTACCTCCAGGAGGCCGTGGACGTGCCGCTGTCGTCCAGCCTGAGTCTGGAGGACTGCGACCAGCTCGTCACCGCGGTCCGCAAGATCGCTGCCTGGGCGGCTCGGTGACGGCGGAGACCGAGGAGACCCCGATCTCACGGGCCGCGCTCGCGGGGATCTTCGGCGGGCTGTTCTGCGGCTACGTCGGCCTGACCTCGGTGATCCCGGTGCTGCCGGGCTTCGTCCGGGACACCTACGACGCCTCGGACCTGATGGTCGGGACCGTCGTCACCACGACGGCGTTCACGGCCCTGCTGATCCGGCCGGTCGCCGGTCAGCTCGCCGACCGGTACGGCCACCGGCGGGTCATGCAGGCCGGCGCGCTGGTGGTCGCCGCCTGCGGTCTCTCCTACTTCCTGCGGCTCGGCCTGACCGGGCTGGTCGTGATCCGGCTGGTGCTGGGCGCGGGCGAGGCCGCGCTGTTCACCGCGGGAGCGGTCTGGACGATGTCGATCGCCCCGCACGCCCGGCGCGGACAGCTCATCGGCCTGTACGGGGTGAGCATGTGGGGCGGAATCTCGCTCGGAACGTTCCTCGGCGCGGTCCTCGAGCACTTCGGCCGGGGCGCCGTCTGGGCGTTCAGCGCGCTGGCCGGCGTGTGCGCGTTCCTCCTCATCAGCACGGTTCAGGACCGGCGGGAGGTCCAGGCGGCCGGGGGCGGCGGCCTGATGCTGCGGCCCGCCCTGGTGCCCGGCCTCGCCCTGGGCCTGGGCGCGGCCGGATACGCCGGTCTCGCCGCGTTCGTGGTGCTCCATCTCGAGCATCGCGGGAGCGGCTCCGGCGTGGTCGTGCTGAGCTGCTTCAGCGCCGTCTATGCCGGGACCCGGCTGGTCATCGGCCACTTCCCGGACAGGTACGGGGCCCGCCGGGTCGCGATCTGGTGCGGCCTCGGCGAGAGCCTGGGCCTGCTGACCGTCGCGGTCGCCCCGAACGTGGCGGTGGCCGTCGTCGGCAGCATCGTCATGGGCGTCGGCTTCTCACTGCTGCACCCCTCCCTCGCGGTCCTGGTCCTGGACCGCACCGACCCGGCCAGGCGGGGAGCGGCGCTCGGTGCCTACACCTCGTTCTGGGATCTCGGCATGGCGGTCTGGGGGCCGCTGCTCGGGCTGGTCGCCGCCGGGTTCGGCTACCCGGCGGTCTTCGTCGCGGGCGCGATCTGCGCCGCCGCGGCCTCCGGGGTCGCCTTCGCCGTCCGCCCGCAGGAAGCGGTGGTCACATGAAGATCCTCTGCATCACCGGATGGTGCCGCAACGGCAGCACGATCATCGGGAACGTGCTCAACGAGGTGCCGGGATTCAGTCACGTCGGCGAGATCCACTTCCTGTGGAAGAACGCCGCGGGCCGGGGTGCGAACAGCTTGTGCGGGTGCGGCCTGCACCTCACCGAGTGCGAGCTGTGGTCGAAGGTCCTCGCGGATGGCAGGCCCGCCGGGCTGTCGACTGAGGAACACGCCGCGCAGGTCGTGGCCCGGCAGCGGGCGCACGTCCGCACTCGGCACACCTGGCGGGTGCTGCGCGAGGGCCTCGACGGCCCCGGCATCCGCGCGCACGCCGACCTCATGACCAGGACCTTCCGGTCGGTGGCGGAGCTCACCGGCTCCGACGTCCTCGTCGACACCAACAAGATCCCCGGTGAGGCCGCGCTGCTCGCCCAACTCGACGGGGTCGAACCCTACTTCGTCCACCTCGTCCGGGACCCGCGCGCCGTCGCCGGATCGTGGAGCGTGGAGAAGGACTACTGCTACGTGATGCCCGCGCACACCAGCACGGCCTACTGGCACGGGTTCAACACCGCGTCGCGGGCGCTGCTGCGGCGCTTCCCGGACAGGTCGATGCTGCTGCGCTACGAGGCGTTCACCGCCGACCCCGAGGGCTCGATCACGCGCCTGCTCGAGCTCGTGGGAGCCGATCCGGGCCGCAATCCGGTGCGCGGCCGGGATGTCGACCTGCACCCCAACCACACCGTCACCGGCAACCCCGACCGGTTCCGGAGCGGCACCACCCGCATCCGCGACCGGGACGACACCTGGAAGGAGCAGCTGACCGGTCCGGCCAGGCTCGCCGCCGTGACGCTGTCCTGGCCACAGTTCCGCCGCTACGGCTATGGCTACCGCGGCACCTGGGAGAGGAGTGCCGGTGGATCTGGGACTTGACGGCAAGGTCGCGCTGGTCGCGGGCGGGTCGAGCGGCCTCGGTCTGGCCGCCGCCCTCGAGCTGGCCCGGGAGGGCGCGCACGTCGCGATCGGGGCCCGCGACCCGGCCCGGCTGGCCGACGCGGCCAGGACGCTCGCCGCCGAGGCCCGGGGCCGGGTCCACACCACCAGTGTGGACATCACCGACCAGGCCCAGGTCGACCGCTGGGTGGCGGATGTCGCCGCCGAGTTCGGCGCGGTGCACATCGTGCTCGTCTGCGGGGCGGGCCCGCCCATCGGCGGCGCGGCCGACTTCACCGTGGCCGACTACGACGCGGCGCTCGGTCTCGTCCTGCTGCCCGCCGTCCGGGTGGCCCTCGCGGCCCTCCCGCGGCTGCGCGCCGCGGGCTGGGGCCGGATCCTGTTCGTCGCCTCCGAGACCGCGAGCGTCCCGGAGGCCAGACTCGCGCTGTCGGGCGTGACCCGGGCCGGGATCGTCCGGTTCGCCCAGTCCCTCGCCTGCCAGGTCGGCCGGGACGGCATCACCGTGAACGTCCTGGCTCCCGCCGCGACCCGTACGCCCCCGATCGAGCGCGCGGCGGCCCGGATGGCCGGGGACGGCGATGTCGAGGCGGTGCTGGCGTCGATGGGCGCGCACAACGCGCTCGGCCGGATCGCCGAACCGGCCGAGTTCGCCGCGGTCGTCGCCTTCCTCGCCGGCACCCGGGCCTCGTTCGTCACCGGCGGAGTGCACCTGATCGACGGCGGGTCGAGCGCACTCGGCACCGGACTTCCCTACCTCGCCAACGCCGCCAAGAACACCTTCACCTGAAAGGCGCACCGATGCCCGTCAGCAGCCGGGACTACACAGAGCAGGACGTCCAGCAGTTCTTTGACACCACCCTCACCGCCTACCTCAGCTTCTGGGACAGCAACGGAGTCCTGCACACCGGGTACTTCGCCGGGCCAGGGGACACCGACTACCAGGCGGCCTCCGACCGGACCTCGGAGATCCTCGCCGGCTACACCGAGCTCGGGCCGGACTCGCACGTGCTCGACGTGGGCTGCGGCTGCGGCAACTACCTCCTCGACCTCGCCGGCTGGACCGGCTGCTCCGGCCACGGCCTCGACCTGAGCGAGGAGCGCGTCAAGTTCGCCCGCGACAAACTCACCGCGCACCCCGACCGCAGGCTCACCTTCGACCACGGCTCCGCGACGGCTATGCCGTACGCCGACGGGACCTTCAGCCATGTCGTCAGCCAGGACGCGATGTGCCTGATCCCCGACAAGCCCAGGACCCACGCGGAGGTGTACCGGGTGCTGCGGCCCGGCGGGCTGTTCGTGTTCTCCGACTTCCTCCAGCCCAAGGAGGAGGTCAGCGAACGGGCCCGCCGGCACGTCTACGACCGGGTTCGCTGGAACGGCGGGTTCTCGCTGGTCGGCTACCAGCAGGCGTTGGAGACCGCCGGATTCGAGATCGTGCTGGCCCGGAACGTCTCGGACCACCTGCGGCAGACCTACAGCGTCCTGGGCGTCACGGCCACCGAGCGTGCCGCGAGCGCACCGGACGAGGCCACCCGCGACTGGATGCTCGGGTTCGCCGAGTCCTGCGGCGAGATGCTGATCGCGATCGACGACGGCGAGTTCGGCTGGGGCATCCTCGTGGCCCGTAAGAAGGGGGAGAACGCGTGAAGACGACGATGTCCGAGGTGATCGCCGAGCGCAGCAAGCAGATGTCGCCCGGCCGGAGGTTCGTGGAGGAATGCCTGGCCAAGGGCACCGAAGCGGAGGTCGAGTACGACGTGACGATCACTGACTCGCTGACGAGCTCGCGGCGCAAACCCCGTTACCCGGCCCGGAACATGCTCAAGGTCACCGATCTGTCCCGGAGCCCGCGCGAGTACTACTGGCACGAGAGCCCGCCGCAGCCGGGCGACCAGCCGGTGCTCGGCGCGGACATGCGGCGCGAGGCCGCCAGCCGGTTCCACCGGTCGCCGATCCCCGAACTGCTGACCACGACGGCCTGGGTGCAGGTGCCGCCCGGCCTGTGGGAGGACCGCGACACGTTCCAGTCGTTCATCGACTACCGGCTGATCGTCCGGCTCGGTACGGCGGAGAACGACACGATCATCCGGGGTGCGGGCGGGCTGCTCGGCATGCCCGAACTCGGGCGGATGGCCGACCGTGGGGAGTACGCCTCGACGATCCTGCGGGCCTGCAACGAGGTCGAGCAGATGGGCGGCACCGCCGACGGGCTCATCCTCAATCCGGTCGACTTCTACCGGTACCTGGGGGAGGGCACCCTGATGGACGATGTCGAACGGAACGGGGTGTTCATCGTGCGGACCCGGCTGGTCGAGCCGGGCACCGCGATCGTCGGCGACTTCGGGCACGGCGCCCAGCTGTTCGACGCGGGCCGGTCGGTGATCAGGTTCGCCGAGCCGCCGCCCGGGACCTTCGCCGAGGACGGCATCGCGATCATGGCGGAGATCTACGAGCGGGTCGTGGTCAACCTGCCCACCAACTTCTTCATCGTGACCCTGTGAACGATGCCGACGTGCTGGTGGTCGGCGGCGGCGTCGCCGGCCTGTTCACCGCCCACCACCTGCGTGAGCGCGGCGCGCGGGTGGTGGTCGTGGAGAGCGGGCCGGTCGGCGGCGGCCAGTCCTGCTCGGCGGGCAACACCGGCTTCGTCGGCACCCAGGGGTCCGCACCGCTCGCCGGTCCCGGAGCCTTCCGTGCACTCCTGGACCCGGCGGGGTCCCTGTACCTGCGGCCGCGCCTGGATCCCGCGCTGTGGCGGTGGGTGCGGGCCTTCCGCCGGGCCGGTACGGCGCAGCAGGCCGAGGAGTCGTCCGCGATCCTCCTCGGCCTCAAGCAGCACAGCCTCGCCCTGCTCACCGCGCTGAGCCCCGACGGTTTCCGCGCGCCGGGGATCATCCTGGCCTACCGCGACGGGGCGGCCTTCGACCGGGCCGCGACCGCCGCGGCCCGGTCGCCGGTGCCGCTGCGGGTGCTGTCTCCGGCCGACCTGGCCCGGCTCGAACCCGACACGCAGTTCGCCGTCGCGGGCGCCCTTCTCAACGAGGAGGGCGCCTACCTCCAGGTTCCCCGGTT
>JBDSTJ010000249.1:0-6598 GCA_039928335.1 Streptosporangiaceae bacterium
CGGCCCTGGGCAAGCAGCATCCGCTCTTCGTGGTCGTCGGGGACGGCCCACTGGACGGGGAGCTCAGGGAGCGGATCGCGGCCGAGGATCTCCCGGTCCGGCTGCTGGGCCGCCGGGGTGACATCCCGGCGCTGCTCGCGGCCAGTGACGTCGTCGTGGTCCCGAGCGTCTGGGAGGGGCAGCCGCTGTTCGTCCAGGAGGCCCTGCACGCCGCGAAGCCGCTGATCGCGACCAGGGTCGGCGGAATCCCCGATCTGGTGGGCGAGGCGGGACTGCTCGTTCCGGCCGGCGATGCCGCTGCCCTGCAGGAGGCGATCGCTCAGGTGCTCGAAGACCCGGCGCTGGCCCTGCGGCTGGGGGCGGCCTCGGCTCGGCGGGCCCGGGCGCTGCCGACGGAGGACGACGCGGTCGGCCAGCTCGCCGACCTGTACCGGGAGCTGTCGGTTTCGTAAGTCATGAGCCGGTCTTACCCCGTTCGTCGGGAGTGGGTAGAGTCACCCTCATCTGCAACCTGAATCTCGTTCTAGAATGAGACTCAATAAAAGGTGACCTGGGGAGGACACGGCATGGCCATCGGACTGACCGAAGAACACGAGGCGCTCGCCGACTCGGTGCGTGGCTTCGCCGAGCGTTATGTCACGGAGAAGGTCGTGCGGGCGGCGCTCGACGCCGAGGAGGAGACCCGGCCGGCGTTCTGGAACGCTCTCGCCGAGCAGGGCCTGCTCGGCCTGCACCTCGCCGAGGAGCACGGCGGCCAGGGTTTTGGTCTGCTGGAGCTCGCCGTGGCCGTGGAGGAGCTCGGCCGCGCCGTGGCCCCCGGCCCGTTCCTGCCCACCGTGCTCGCCAGCGCGGCGATCTCTGCCTCGTCCAACGCCAAGGCCCATGAGCTGCTCGCCGGGCTGGCCGACGGGTCCCGCACAGCCGCCCTGTCCCTGGCGACCGGCCTGACCGGGACCCGCGACGGCGGCGACCTGACCGTCAGCGGCTCGGTAGAGCCGGTCCTCGGCGCCACCCTCGCCGACGTGATCGTTCTGCCCGTCACCACCGATGCCGGCGAGGAGTGGATCGTCGTCGACGCCGCCCGGCTCACCGTCACCGCCCGGCCCAGCCTGGACCGGGTGCGCCGGGTGGCCCGGGTCGAGGCCGACGGGGTGGCCGTCGCCGCGGACCGGGTGCTCGACGGGCTCGAGGGCCCGGCCGTCATCGACCTCGCCGCCGTCCTGCTCGGCGCGGAGGCCGCCGGAACTGCCTCCTGGTGCGTCACGACCGCCGCGGAGTACGCCAAGGTCCGCGAGCAGTTCGGCCGCCCGATCGGTCAGTTCCAGGGGGTCAAGCACAAGGCCGCCCGGATGCTGATCTCGCTGGAGCAGGCCCGCGCCACGGTGTGGGACGCGGCCCGCGCACTTAACGAGGCGGCGCCCGAGGCCGGCTTCGCCGCCGGGGTCGCCGCCGTCATCGCGCCCGACGCGGGCGTGCAGACGGCCAAGGACGCCATCCAGATCCTCGGAGGCATCGGCTTCACCTGGGAGCACGAGGCGCACCTGTACCTGCGCCGCGCCCTGACCCTGCGGGCCCTGCTCGGCCCGGCCAAGGAGTGGGCCGGCTCGGTCGCCGCGCTCGCCCTCGACGGCGGCCGCCGCGCGGTCGAGCTGGAGCTGGACGCCGACTCCGAGCCGATCCGCGACCGGGTCCGCGCCGAGATCGCCGAGCTCGCGACGATCGAGGACAAGACCGAGCTCAACGAGAAGATGGGCAACGAGGGCTGGACCGTCCCGCACTTCCCCAAGCCGTGGGGCCGGGGCGCGGAGCCGATCGAGCAGATCCTGATCCAGCAGGAGCTCAGGGCCGCCAAGGTCAAGGCGCCCAACCTGGTGATCGGCGCGTGGCTGGTGCCGTCGCTGGTGGCCTACGGCAGCCAGGAGCAGAAGGAGCGCTTCCTGCGGCCGACCCTCCAGGGGAAGATCATCTGGTGCCAGCTGTTCTCCGAGCCCGGGGCGGGCTCCGACCTGGCGTCGCTGTCGATGAAGGCCGAGCGGGTCGAGGGCGGCTTCAGGCTGACCGGCCAGAAGATCTGGACCTCGGTCGCCCAGTTCGCCCAGTGGGGCTTCTGTATCGCCCGGACCAGCTCCGACGGCGTCAAGCACGACGGCATCACCTACTTCCTGGTCGACATGAAAGCCCAGGGCGTGGATGTGCGCCCGCTCCGGGAACTCACCGGCGAGGCCATGTTCAACGAGGTCTTCCTGGACGAGGTCTTCGTGCCCGACGACTGTGTCGTCGGTGAGGTCGACAAGGGCTGGCAGGTCGCCCGCAACACGCTCAGCAACGAGCGGGTGTCCCTGTCGACCGGCGGCGGCCTGGGCATGGGCGTGCCCGAGCTGCTCGACTTCTTCAAGGGCAGGACCCTCGACCTGATCGCGCAGGCCGAGTTCGGCAAGCTGATCGCCCAGGGTCAGTCGATCGACCTGCTGGGCCTGCGGACCACGCTCAAGCAGCTGTCGGGCGTCAACCCGGGAGCCGAGGCCAGTGTCCGCAAGCTGCTGGGCGTCCAGTTCAACCAGGACGTTGCCGACTACTGCTACGCCTCGCAGGGCGGTATCTCCGCGCTCGACGAGCCGATGGCCGAGAGCGGCACCGTGGCCCGCGCCATGCTGTTCAGCCGGGCCATGACGATCTACGGTGGCACCACCGAGGTCCAGCTCAACATCATCGGTGAGCGGATCCTGGGGCTGCCCCGGGACCCGGAGCCGGGCAAGTAGGTCACGCGGCAGGCCAGGCCCCGTCAGGGGTCTGGCCGCTGTGGCTAAACTGCCGGATCCGGACTTGTCGCCCGCGTCTCAGGAGATCGCTGTGAACACTCGTGTACTGCCCGCCCTGTCCCTGGGAGCGGTGCTGTTGCTGACCGGGTGCAGCGGCGGGGGCGAGTCACCGGAGGCCGCGCCGAGCTCCGCCCCGGTCACCGGCCCGCCCGCGCCCAGGGCCGAGCCCGCACTGGTGAAGAGCCTGGTGGGGATCTGGAAGGGCAGCAGCCCGGCCAAGGACTACTTCGAGTTCAAGGCCGACGGCTCCGGGCGGCTCAACTCCAAGGGCGTCGACCTCTGGACCGGCACCGTCATCCCCGTGGGCAGGAGCTCCGCGGGCGTCTTCCGGCTGTCCTGGATGGGCACCGACCCGGGAGCCGCGTACTTCCAGGTCAGGCTGATGGAAAAGGGAACCAAGCTCGTGTTCGACGGCAACTCGCTGACCTATGTCAAGATCGTGAAGAAACCGGTCAAGCCGACGCCCACGAGGAAGCCGGCATGACCGGCCTGTTCGCCTCGCCGGCCGAGGCCGCCGAGCGGCTGGCCGCCGTCGACTACCTCGCCGACCCCTCGATCGCCACGACGGTGTTCCTCGCCGACCGGCTCGGCAAGCCGCTCCTGGTCGAGGGCCCGGCCGGGGTCGGGAAGACCGAGCTGGCCAAGGCGGTGGCCGCCGCGACCGGGGCCGAACTGATCCGGCTGCAGTGCTACGAGGGTCTGGACGAGGCCCGCGCGCTGTATGAGTGGAACTACAAGAAGCAGCTCCTGCGGATCCAGGCGACCTCCGAGGACTCCTCCTGGGAGGAGACGCACGGCGACATCTTCTCCGAGGAGTTCCTGCTGGAGCGTCCGCTGCTGACCGCGATCCGGCGCAGCGAGCCCACGGTCCTGCTGATCGACGAGACCGACAAGGCCGACGTCGAGGTCGAGGGGCTGCTGCTGGAGGTCCTGTCGGACTACCAGGTGACCATTCCCGAGCTCGGCACGATCGAGGCCGTTCGCAAGCCGTTCGTGGTGCTGACCTCCAACGCCGCCCGGGAGCTGTCGGAGGCGCTCAAGCGGCGCTGCCTGTACCTGCACCTGGACTACCCCTCGGCCGAGCGGGAACGCGACATCGTGCTGGCCCGGGTGCCGGGCATCGAGGCGTCGCTGGCCGAGCAACTCGTCCGGGTGATCGGCACGCTGCGGGCCCTGGAGATCAAGAAGCCGCCGTCGATCGCCGAGACCATCGACTGGGCCCGCAGCCTGCTGGCGCTCGGCCTGGACGAGCTGGACGAGGCCGCGGTCAACGCGACCCTCGGTGTCGTGCTCAAGCACGTGTCCGACCAGCGGCACGCGGTCCGGGAACTGAAGCTGGGATGAGCCTCCTCGACCGGCACAACGGGTTCGTCCACGCACTGCGCGGGGCGGGCCTGCCGGTCTCCCTGGCCGAGGGGCTCGACGCAGTCCGGGCGCTCCAGCTGATCGACCTCGCCGACCGGGAGGTGCTGCGCGGCCTGTACGCGGCGACCCTGGTGAAGCGGCCCGCACACCGCCCACAGTTCGACCATCTGTTCGATCTGTGGTTTCCGGGCGCCCTCGGCGCCGGGGTCAACGGCAGGGACCGCACCGACGAGGAGGCCGCCCGGCAACGCGGCCCGGCCGCGCTCGACCCCGAGGTCCAGGAGATGCGGCAGCAACTGGCGGAGCTCCTGCTGACCGAGGACCAGGTCGCGCTGCGGCAGTTCGCCCGCGGTGCGGTCGGCCAGTTCGGCCGCACGCCCGGCGGTCGTTCCTGGTTCTCCTCGGGAGTGCTGCGGGCCATGTCCGCGGACACACTGATGGCGGGGCTGCTCACGTCGGTGCTCGCGGAACAGGAACGCGGCGGGCTCGAGGAGTGGTCGGCCCGGCAGACGTTCCGATCCCGGATCGAACGGTTCGAGGTGATGGTCGCCACCGAGGTGCGGCGGCGCATCGCCGAGGAGACCGGGACCGAGCGGACCGCCCGGATCACGACCCGGCCGCCGCTGGACAAGCTTGACTTCAACAGTGCGGGCCGACAGGAGCTCAAGGCGCTGCGGCGCGAGGTCTACCCCCTGGCCCGGCGGCTGGCCGCGCGGCTCACCGCCAAGCAACGGGCGGGCCGGCGGGGCAGGCTCGACTTCCGCCGGACCGTCCGGGCGTCGTTGTCGACCGGCGGAGTGCCGCTGGTCACCCATCACCGGCCACGCCGCCCGCACAAGCCAGAACTGGTGATCCTCTGCGACGCCAGCGACTCGGTGCAGTCCTTCGCCCAGTTCACCCTGCTGCTGACCTTCGCGCTGCGCGAGCAGTTCACCAAGGTCAGGGCGTTCGCCTTCATCGACAACACCGACGAGATCACCCGGTTCTTCACCCCGGGCGCGGACGTGGCGGACGCGATGACCCGGCTGGCCCGCGAGGCCGACCTGGTATGGATCACCGGGCGGAGCAACTACGGCCACGCCTTCCAGGTGTTCGACGAGAAGTACGCCGACGCGATCACGTCCAGGACCTCGCTGCTGGTCCTCGGCGACGCCCGGTCGAACTACGGCGATCTGGCGCTGCCGATCGTGCGGCGGATGGCGGCCCAGGCCAGGCACTCCTTCTGGCTCAACCCCGAGCGCACCCGCGACTGGGACACCGGTGATTCCGCGGCCTCGGAGTACGGCCAGCTCATCGAGATGCACGAGTGCCGCAACCTCGCCCAGCTCGCGAAGTTCGTGGAACTGCTCGCCTGACATCTCACCGTGCGACGGCGCCATAGGCGAACACTACTTATTTCAAGGCTTGACACAAGAGTCGAACGCAATCACCCTCTGGGGAGCGTCCTCCTGCCGGCACCCCCCCCGTGCGGCCGGAGCAGTTCCCGCATGCCCCCATCAGGGAGTAGAAACGTGAGACACCCGACCCTTCCGCCACGATGGATCACCGCATTCGCCGTGGTCCTGGCGCTTGTCGCGAGCGCCCTCCTCGCCCCGGCGCGGCCCGCCCACGCGGCCGACGTCCTGCTGTCCCAGGGCAAGACCGCCACCGCCTCCTCGGTCGAGAACGCCGGCACCCCCGCCTCGGCGGCCGTGGACGGCAGCACCGGGACCCGCTGGGCCAGTGCCGCCGCGGACCCGCAGTGGCTCATGGTCGACCTCGGTGCGAGCGCGACCGTCACCAAGGTCGTGCTGAACTGGGAGTCGGCCTACGGGACCGCGTTCAGGATCCAGGTCTCGGCCAGCGGAACGGGCGGCTGGACCGACGTCTACTCCACGACCACCGGCCCCGGCGGGAACCAGACGCTGACGGTCAGCGGCACCGGCCGGTTTGTGCGGCTCTACGGCTCGGTCCGCGCCAACGGCTACGGCTACTCGCTGTGGGAGTTCCAGGTCTTCGGGCCCTCCGACGATCCGCCGGCCGGTGACTGCGGCAGTGCCAACGCCGCGCTCAGCAAGCCGGCCACCGCCTCGTCGACCGAGAACGCCGGCACCCCGGCCGCCTCGGCCTTCGACGGCAATGCCGGGACCCGCTGGGCAAGCGCGGCCACCGACCCGCAGTGGGTCCAGGTCGACCTGGGCGCTTCGGCGACCGTCTGCAAGGTCGTGCTGAACTGGGAGTCGGCCTACGGCACCGCGTTCAGGATCCAGGTCTCGGCCAGCGGGACCGGCGGCTGGACCGACCTCTACTCCACGATCACCGGGACCGGTGGCACGCAGACGCTGACCGTCGCCGGGACCGGCCGGTACGTCCGCCTCACCGGCACCGCCCGTGCGACCGGCTACGGCTACTCCCTCTGGGAGTTCGCCGTCCAC
>JBDSTJ010000250.1:0-6497 GCA_039928335.1 Streptosporangiaceae bacterium
CCCCGGTGAGCCGGCCGAGGTCGTCGAAGTGGCGGCGGGTCAGCGTCACGAGCATCAGCCGGCCGTCCCGGACGGCGAAGTCGCGGGCGAACCCGCCGTAGAGATGGTTCCCCACTCTGGGCCGGTCCACCCCCGTCAGCTCCGCTTCGCCGAGAAAACCGAGGTTGCCCGCGGTGGCCAGCGCGACGTCCGACAGCGCGATCCGGATCTCCCGGCCCTCACCGGTCCGCAGCCGGTGCCGGTCGGCGGCGAGGATCGCGACGGCCGCGTACAGCCCGCAGGCGATGTCCCACGCGGGCAGCACATGGTTGACGGGGTCCTCGCCCAGCCCAGTCACGAGCGGAAAGCCCATCTCGGCGTTGACCGTGTAGTCGACGGCGGGCCGGCCGCCCGGATGACCTTCGATCTGGACGTGGATCAGGCCCGGCCGGTGCGCGCTGAGGTCGGCATAGCGCGGGTGGGCCGCGTTGGTGAGGACGACCCCGGCCTGCGCAGCGAGCGCAGCGATCAGCTCGCGGCCCGCCACGGACCGCTGATCCACCATGATCGACCGTTTGCCCTTGTTGAGCCCGGCCCAGTAGATCGAGGCGCCGTTGGCGTGCAGCGGCCAGCGCCGGACGTCGGTCGCACCGCCGATCGGGTCGACCCGGACCACCTCCGCGCCGAGCTGGGCGAGGGTCATCCCGCCCAGCGGCGCGGCGACGAAACTGGAGACCTCCAGGACCCGCAGGCCTTTGAGCATCACCGTTGCATCATGCCTGAGTGACGGCCCCGTCCGCGATCAGGGCGTCGACGTCGTCGAAGCCCAGCGCGGTCAGGACCTCGCGGCTGTGCTGCCCCGAGGTGGCGGGCGGCCCGGTGATCGTGCCCTGGGTCCGGGAGAACCGGGGCGCCGGGGCGGGCTGGAGCTCGCCGTCGTGGCCCTCGACGAACACGTCGCGGGCGGTGTTGAACGGGTGCACCGCGGCCTCCCTGAGGCTCAGCACCGGGGCGACGCACGCGTCGGTCGGCATGAAGACCTCGGCCCACTCGTCCCTGGTCTTGGTCCTGAACGTCGCCGCGAACAGGTCCCGCTGGTTCTCCCAGTCGGCGAAGTCGAACTGCTTTTGCTCCTCGACCCCGAGCAGCCGCAGGAACTGGGCGAAGAACTGGGACTCGATCGCACCGACGGCCATGTGCCCGCCGTCCGCAGTCTCGTACACGTCGTAGAAGGGCGCGCCGGTGTCGAGCATGTTCACGCCGCGCTCGTCCTGCCAGCTACCGGAGGCCAGGAACGCGTGGATGAAGGTCGACAGGTGGGCGGTGCCGTCAACGATCGCGGTGTCGACGACCTGGCCCTGGCCGCTGATCTTCGATTCGAGCAGGGCCGCCAGGACTCCGACGACGAGGTACAGGCTGCCGCCGGCGAAGTCACCGACCAGGTTGAGCGGCACCTGCGGCGGCCCGCCCCGGCGGCCGATCGCGTGCAGCACCCCGGTGACGGCGATGTAGCCGATGTCGTGGCCGGCGGTGTGGCTCAGCGGGCCGGTCTGACCCCAGCCGGTCATTCGCCCGTAGACGAGCCTGGGGTTGCGGGCCAGGCAGTCCTCGGGTCCGAGCCCGAGCCGTTCGGTCACCCCGGGCCTGAACCCCTCGAGGATCACGTCGGACTGCTCGACCAGGCGCAGCACCACCTCACGGCCGGCCTCGCTCTTGAGGTCGACGGCCACCGACCGCTTGCTCCGGTTGGTCATGTCCTTGTCGGGTCTCGGCCCGGCCCCGCCCCGCCCCGGCCGGTCGATCCTGATCACCTCGGCGCCGAGGTCGGCGAGCAGCATCGCGGCGAACGGACCCGGCCCGATCCCGGCTAGTTCGATCACACGTACTCCGGACAGCGGACCCATGACCCCACCCCTCTCGTTCGTTCGAGGGACAGTCTGCCCTATGCCAGTAAGTGATGACTGACACGGGGTTCAGCGTGCTGACAGCACGATCGGCCGGAGCGGCGGGGTCTTGCCCTTGGTCCCCCTGGCGACCAGCAGCCCGTCGCGCAGGCCCGAACGACGGCCGGTCAGGCGCATCCTGACGTGCGGTGCGGCGGCTGCCAGGTAGTACCAGCGCTTCTTGGGCGAACGCCACCAGGTCCCGGTCATCCCGTCTGCGCAGCCGCGGGTGACGATCACGGCATCGCGCCACAGCAGGACGCCGCTGCGCCGGACCGTCCCGTCCGGCAGCGTGCTCGTGCGGCAGGCGAACTCGCCCCGACCGCCCTTGCCGGGCAGCCTGCCCGCCCACCACCGCACCTGCCCCGGCTGCGGCGGTGGCACGACCGCCTTGGCCGGGGCGCCGGCCGGTACCGCGACCGGCCGGGTGGAGCGCGCGGTCGCCACCGAGTGGGTGCGGTTCTCCACCGCGAGTCCACCGACCATCGCGCAGGTCAGCCCGCTCGCGACCAGGATCGGCAGCCGGGACCTGCGGAACCTGCGCCGGCGGCCCACCGCCCCCGGCGCGACCACGTTGAGGTCGGGCATGTCCTCGACGAGGTCGAGCACCTCCTGGGCCTCACGGGACCCGAGGTCGATCAGCAGGTCGTGCACCACGTAACGGCGCAGTCCGGTGACCCGGCGCAGCACGTAGGCGGTCCGAAGGTCGGGGGTGAGCTCGGCCAGCGCGGCGTTACCGGGAACGGTCGGCGGAAGCCCGCGCAGCCACGGGACCAGCCGGACACGCAACCGGCGCGGGGGCTTCATCGCCTGGCGCAGCACCCGTTCACGGGCGTCGGTGAAGGCCTTGCCGCTGACCGGCCGCCGCGGCAGGTTCCGGTCCACGATCCTGCGGGCCATCGCCAGCCGGTACTCCCGGGAACCCCTGCCCGGCAGGATCAGGTAGGCGAGCCGCACCAGCTCGCGGTAGCGCTTTTCGGCAGCGATGTCGGGCATCTGGGTTTTGCTCCTCTGACCAGCGGAAACACGGGCAGAAACGAGGCTACGAACACGGAGTGTCACCGCGAGGCGGAATTGGTCGTTCGTTTACCTCGCGCACGGACGCCCTATCCGAGTGGATCGCGGTGACGGTAAGTTTCCGGCCATGGCAGTCGACGTCGTCGCATCCGCAGATCTGACCGTGGTCAAACGACGGCTGGTGGCCGGCAGCGCCCTGATGCTCTTCCTCGAGCTGGCCCTGATCCGGTGGACCGGCTCGAACGTGGTGCATCTGGCCTACTTCAGCAACTTCGTGCTGCTCGGGTCGTTCCTCGGCATCGGCGTCGGCTTCCTGCGCGCCGGGCGCAACCCCGGCCGGCCGATGACGTCGCTGTTCGCCCTGGCCCTGCTGGTCGCGTTCGTCCTGCGGTTCCCGGTGACGATCAACCGGTCCGGCAAGGACCTCATCTACTTCACCGCCGTGCAGATCGAGGGCCCGCCCGCCTGGGCCGCCCTGCCGGTGATCTTCATCGCGGTGGCGCTCATCCTGATGGGTCCCGCGCAGATCGTCGGGCAGTGCTTCGGCCCGCTGACCCGGCTGGACGCCTACCGGTATGACCTGATCGGCAGCCTGCTGGGCATCGTCGCCTTCACCGCGATGTCGTTCCTGTACGCGCCGCCGGTGGTGTGGGGCGTCGTCGTCGCGGTGCTCTACCTCTACCTGCTCGCCCCGCGCGGCCTGCTCGAGCGCGTCCTGATCGGCGGTGCCGCGCTCGCGCTGGTCGTGCTGCTCGGCGGGGAGTCGGTGGCCGCGAACACCCTCTGGTCCCCGTACAGCAAGATCACCTGGTCGAGCGGCATGTGGGACGGCCACCCCGGCACTCAGATCACCGCCAACGGCGTACCGCACCAGAGCGTGTCCGACGCGGCCTACCGGCTGCAGGAGAGCCCGTTCTACGGCTACCCCTACGAACGCACGCCGGACAACCCGCACCGGAACGTGCTGATCGTCGGTGCGGGCAGCGGCACCGACGCGGCCATCGCGCTGGCCAAGGGCGCGACCCGGGTCGACGCCGTGGAGATCGACCCCCGGCTCAAGGGCATCGGCGACGCGCGCAACCCCGACCACCCCTACAGCGACCCCCGGGTGCACACCCACATCAACGACGGCCGTGCCTTCCTGTCCTCGACCAAGCGCAGGTACGACCTGATCGTCTTCGCGCTGCCCGACTCGCTGACCCTCGTGCCCGGCCAGGGCGCACTGCGGCTGGAGTCCTACCTGTTCACCCAGGAGGCCTTCGAGTCCGCGCGGTCGCACCTGGCTCCGGGCGGGGCGTTCGCGATGTACAACTTCTACCGGGAGCGCTGGCTGGTGGACCGGCTCGCCGGGACCGCGGCCAAGGTCTTCGACCACCCGCCGTGCCTGGACGTCCCCTCGGCGGCCGGGCAGCTCGCGGTCATGGTCTCCGGGCTGACCGCCGCCGACCAGTCCTGCGACCAGACCTGGCAGGACCAGTCCTTCGTCGCGCCCACCACTGACGACCGGCCTTTCCTCTACCTGCGCACGCCCTCGATCCCGGCGCTGTACCTGGGTGTCATGGCGCTGATCCTGCTGGCGTCGGTGGTCCTGGTCCGGATCTTCGGCGGGCCGTTCCGGCAGTTGCGCTCCTACGGCGACCTCGTGCTGCTCGGCGCCGCGTTCCTGCTGCTTGAGACCAAGAGCGTGACCGGGTTCGCGCTGCTGTTCGGCACGACCTGGGTGGTCAACGCGATCGTGTTCGGCGGGGTCCTGGTGGCCGTGCTGGCCGCCGTCGAGGTCACCCGGCGGTTCCGGACACCACCGCTGCCCGTGCTGTTCGGGCTGCTGTTCGCCGGGCTGCTGCTGGCCTGGGTGGTGCCGGCGTCGTGGCTGCTGTCCCAGCCGGTGCCGCTGCGGGCCGTGCTGGCGGTCACGATCGCGTTCCTGCCGATCTTCGCGGCCAACATCATCTTCGCCCGCCGGTTCGCTGACACCGCCGACGCCTCGGTCGCGTTCGGCGCGAACCTGCTGGGCGCGATGTTCGGCGGCTGCCTGGAGTACATCGGTCTGGCGACCGGCTACCACTTCCTGCTGATCGTGGCCGCCGCGCTCTACCTGGCGGCCTTCGGCCTGATGCGCCGGGGCGTCCCCGGTGTCCTCGCCTGACTAGGGTGAGTCCGTGACCTCGCAGCGCCTGGGTGTCGTGCCCTCCGTCTTCATGATCGAACACCTGCCGCAGTCGACCTTTCCCGAGGACGACGAGTGGATCGCGCTCGTCCGGGCGCCCGAGGGCCTCACGGTCATCCGGGAGGCCCCGCCCTGGTTCGAGGGCGAGCGGTGGACGGGGTTCTACGGGGCCTCGCACGGAATCGAGGTGCCGGGCATGCTCGCCGCGCTCCTGACCCCGCTGGCCGCCGCGGGCATCGCGGTGTTCGTCGCCTCGACCTTCCACGCCGACCTCGTGCTGGTCCCGGTGCACCTGAAGGAGACCGCGATCGACGCCCTCACCGAGGCCGGCCACAAGGTCTCCACCTGACGGGCCGCGCCCCGTGGGCCAGGTCGTGGACCCCGAGGACGTTGTCTCCCTCGTGACACAAGGGAGACATACGAGGCGGAAAGACCTATCCTTCCCGAATGGAGTGGCTTGAGCGGGTCGCGAAGCTGCGCAGGTGGACACGCGACGGAGAACGCGATCCGCACAAGGCCCTGCTGCTTCTCTACGCGATCGGCCAGTTGCAACGCACCGGATACCAGCCGATCCGCTACCGGGACGCCGAGACCGCCCTCGACCAGCTCTTCGCCGAATTCGGTCCGCCGAAACTCGCCGGCCCCGCCTACCCGTTCCACCATCTGGCCTCCGACGGCCTGTGGGAAGTGGCCACGTCCCGGGGCGGGCAGAGCCCGGGAGCCGAGCGGGAACTGTTGATCGCGATGGACGTGCACGGCAGGCTCACACCCAACTTCGCCAAGGAGATGCTGGCCGACCCGACGCTGATGGCGCTGATCGTCCGGGTGCTGCTCGACATCAACTTCGAGGCGAGCCTGCACCTGGACCTGTGCGCGGTGGCCGGGCTCATGCCGGAGATCGCGCAGACCGCGTCGATCGCCAAGTACGTCGACGGGAACCTGCCCCGGGCCCAGCGCGACCCGATGACCAGGCAGCGGATCCTGGTCGCCTATGACTGCCGGTGCGCGTTCTGCGGGTTCGAGGGGTGGATCGGCAACAGCGTCGTCGGGTTGGAGGTCGCCCGGCTGCGCTGGTGGGCCTTCGACGGGCAGGACGACCTCACCAACTGCCTGTGCCTGTGCACCCTGCACCACCGGCTGTTCGACAAGGGCGTGATGGGAATCATGCCCAGCGGGAAGATCACGGTCTCGAAGCACTTCGTCGGCACCACCGACTCGGCCCGCACCCTCGTCCTGGACCTGTCCGGCCGGAAGGCGACCCCGCCCGAACAGGGCTTCGCCCGGCCCGACGTGCGCAATATCGACTGGCACACCCGGCAGGTCTTCCGCGGGCCCGCCCGGGTCACCGCCTGACCCGGCACTGCGCACGAGAGGACCCCGCCCGTTGTCCG
>JBDSTJ010000251.1:0-4086 GCA_039928335.1 Streptosporangiaceae bacterium
GGCAGCAGGGCCAGAAGCCGGTCGCGGGCGTGCGGCCACGCCTCGACGGCGCGCAGCCAGTCGGCCCGGGCGTCACCGGCCAGGACCCGGGGCTCGGCGGCCGCCGGCAGGCCGTCCCTGGCCACGGCGGCCCGGCCGAGGCCGAGCCGGGCGAAGAAGTCGTCGAGCGCCGAGAGCGCGTTGTTGCTGTAGCGGACCGACCGGAGCGGCTCGGCCTCGTGCAGCAGGTAGTGCCGGTACCGCTCGGCGACGGCGGCCGGGTCCGTGAGCGGCCCGCTCAGCCAGGCCAGGAACATCCGCACCCGCGAGACGTAGGTGCGCCGGGTGTCGGCGGCCAGCTTCCCCTCGGCGTCGAGCGCGTCGGCGTAGGCGCCGAGGAGCTCCGCGCGGTCCGGCGGCAGCGGGGTCGGTCGGGCCCCGCGCGGCGAATTCTCGGAAGTCACCGCCCGAGTGTACGCCCGATCTCGGAAACCAGTACCGATCAGTGAGCGGAAGCGGGCGGCGTGGGGAGCCGTGCCGTTACACCGCGGCGGGAACTGTCCCGTACCGGCCGGATGCGTGGCCAGGGCGCGGATCGCGGCCTAGCATCCGGTCACCCTCCCGGAAGGCGGCGCGGATGAGACGAACGTTCGTCGTGCTGGTCGGACTGCTGGTCTCCCTGCTCGTGCCCGTGTCCGCCGAGGCCGGGCGCGGCGGGTTCCCGCCGGGTTTCCTGTGGGGCGTGTCCGTCGACGGCTTCGAGCACGAGGGTTCCTTCCCCGACAGCAACTGGACCCGGTACGCCCGCGCCGGCGGCAGCCGGGACCCCTACGCAGACTCGGCCGACTTCCGGCACCGCTATCGGTCGGATCTGAAGCTGGCGCACTCGCTCGGGGTGACGACCTTCCGGACCTCCGTCGAGTGGGCCCGGGTCGAGCCGCGGCCCGGGAAGTACGACTGGAAGGAGATCCACTACTACGACGATCTCGTGCGGCGGATGCGGTCGTACGGGATGCGGCCGATCCTGGAGCTCAGCCATTTCGTCCATCCCGGCTGGGTGGCCGACCAGGGGGCATGGACGAACCAGCGGACCGTGGACCAATGGCTGCGTTTCGCCCGGTTCATCGTCAACCGCTACAAGAGCGACAAGAAGCACAAGGGCGAGCAGGCCATCTGGATCACCTTCAACGAGGCCAGCTACTACATCCTGGACGAGCTCCGGAACAAGGGCCTGACCCTGGCTCAGGTCCCGACGATGCAGGCCAACCTGATCAAGGCGCACCGGGCGGCGTACGACATGATCCACCGGGTGGATCCAGGGGCGCCGGTGACCGCGAGCGTCGCCTGGAGCACGATCCTCAACCCGCTGTTCGACGACGCGCTGTTCAACCACGTCACCGACAAGATCGACTTTATCGGGCTCGACTACTACCTGGGCTCCAGCCTGCTCAACGCCTCGGTCGTGCTGGCCCTGACCGGCGAGTACTGGCGGATCAGGCCCGAGCCCGACGGGCTGTACCACGTGCTGCGCAACTACCACCGGCGCTTCCCCAAGCTGCCGTTCTTCATCCTCGAGAACGGCGCGAACACCGACAACGGCAAGCCCCAGGCCGACGGTTACACCCGCTCCCAGTTCATCCGCGACCACCTCTACTGGGTCCAGCGCGCCCAGCAGGAGGGGATCAGGGTGCTGGGCTACAGCTACTGGTCGCTGATCGACGGATACGAGTGGGGCTCCTACCGCCCGCGTTTCGGGCTGTACACCGTGAACGTCAGGACCGACCCCGCGCTCAGGCGCCGTCCCACCCCGGCCGCCGCCGACTACCGGGCGATCATCAGGCGCAACGGCCTGCCGTCCGGCTACCGGCCGGTCAAGCCACCGGCCTGGTGCACCGTCCAGGACCCGCTCGCCACCTGTTTCGGCATCACTCCGACGCCTCCGCTTCCTTAGGCCTGCGCGTCGCCCGGCCGGCGACGCGCACGTCCCTGGGCGGGCTGTCGTCCTTGAGCAGGTCGGAGGCGAGGCGGGGCTTCGCCGGCCGCTTCGTCGGCGCGGGCTTGGCCGGTGCCGGCTCGGGTTCGGTTGCGGGCACGGGTTCGGGCACGGGTTCGGTTGCGGGTGCGGGCACGGTTGCGGGTGCGGTCATGGGTGCGGGCTCGTCGGCCTCCGGCTGGAGGTCCGCGTAGACGGGGCCGTTCTCGATCTCACGGTAGGACTCCTCCTCGCGACGGCCGGCCCGGCGGGAGATCAGCCGCCGGTCCAGCGTGAGATCACCGCCGCCGCCCACCGCGAACAGCAGGCTGAACAGGCCGAGGACCAGGACGAGTTCGAAACCCTGGTGGAACAGGTCGGTGGGGCCGTCGCCGACGAACAGGCCGTTCTGCCCGTTGACGAAGACCAGTGCGCCGGCCATGTCCAGAAACAGCAGCGCGCCGGCGAGCGGAAGACCCAGGCCGACGATCAGGGCGACGCCACCGAGCAGTTCGACGAAGGTCGAGTAGACCGCGGCTGCGGTGGCGGCGGGCACTCCGGCCTCGTGCAGGTCCTGGGCGGTGGAGGTCACTCCCACCTGGATCTTCTGCCAGCCGTGGAAGACGAAGACCACGCCGACCCCGGTCCTGGCCAGCAGCGCGGCGACGTCGGTCAGCAGGTGTCGGGTCCGCATTCGCTCTCATCTCCTTGGTTCCCGAGCGAAGTACCCACGGTGGGGTCCGTCATGCTTTGTACCACTGTGCAGGTCAGGTTCGGGGATCAGCCGAGGTCGGCGTCGTGGGCCAGGAGGGCCAGCTGGGTGCGGTTGTTGAGCTCCAGCTTGGCCAGGATCCGGGAGACATGGGCCTTCACGGTCGCGACACCCATGCCGAGTTCGGCGGCGATCTCGGCGTTGCCCCGGCCCCGGGTGACCGCGACGGTCACATCACGTTCGCGCGGGGTGAGCGCGGCCAGCGCGGCCCTGGCCCGCAGGCCGGCGTCGGCCTGGGTGGCGACCCGGGCCATCAGCCGCCGGGTGATCTCGGGCGAGAGCATCGGCTCTCCGGCCGCGACCTGGCGGACGGCGGCGACGATCCGGGCGGGCGGGGAGTCCTTGAGCAGGAACCCGCCGGCCCCGGCCCGCAGGGCGTGCACCACGTTCTCGTCGGTGTCGAAGGTGGTCAGGACGATCACTTCGGGCGGGTCGGCCCGCGCCCGCAGCCTGCGGGTGGCGACGATGCCGTTGATCCGGGGCATCCGCAGGTCCATCAGGACGACGTCGGGGAAGAGCGCGTCCACGGCGGCAGGCACCTCGGCCCCGTCGGACGCCTCGCCGACCACCCGGATGCCCTCGACCCCGTCGAGCATCATCGAGAGCCCGGCCCGGACGAGCGCGTCGTCGTCGACCAGAAGGACCCGCGTCACGGACTGCATGCGGGAAAGGGTAGCCAGGCCTCGAGCAGGAACTCCCCCTGCACCACCCGGTGGTCGATCCTGCCCCCCGCGAGTCGGACCCGTTCGGTCAGGCCGATCAGGCCGGTACCGGAGCCGGGGATGCTCCTGGCCCGGAACCCGGCCAGCACGGGGCCGTCCAGCACGGGGCCGTCCAGCACGGGGCCGTCCAGCACGGGGTTGGCCGGGACGGGGTTGGCCGGGACTGGGTTGGCCGGGACGGGGTTGGCCAGCACGGGGTTGGCCAGCACGATCGTCAGCCTCTCGCCGGGAGCGCCGCCGAGCGTGACCCGGACGGTCCGGCCGGGGGCGTGCTTGCGCGCGTTGGTGAGGCCTTCCTGGACCACCCGGTAGCCCGTACGGGACAGAGTGGCGGGCAGCGACCCGGGCTCGGTCGTGCCGTCGGTCAGCTCGACCGGGGTGCCGGCCTCCCTGGCCTCGGCCAGCAGCCGGGGCAGGTCGGCGAGCACCGGCTGGGCGCCCTGAGCGAAGTCGTCGGTGTCGTCCTCGCGCAGCACCGTCAGGACGTCCCGCAGCTCGGTGAGGGCCTGGTGCACACCGGACCGGATCACCCCGGCGGCGTGCGCGAGCTTCTCGGGCGGGGCGTCGGGCCGGTATTCCAGCGCCCCGGCATAGGTCGCGAGCAGCGACAGCCGGTGGGCGAGCACGTCGTGCATCTCCCG
>JBDSTJ010000252.1:0-8248 GCA_039928335.1 Streptosporangiaceae bacterium
GGCCTGGTCGTGGCCGGCCACGACCGCGAACCGCACACCGTCGCGAATCGTGTCCACGGCGACCTTGGCGGCCTGCTTGGCCGCATAGATGCACGAGCCCGACATCGAGCCGGAATTGTCGATGATGACGACCTCGGCGGTGGCGGTCTGGACCGCCGAGCCGGTGGACTCGACCGTGACGATCGCATGCACCTCCTGCGGGCCCTCGGGCAGGTAGGGGTTCTGGTCGATGGTGACGCTGAAGCTCATTCGGCGCCTCCGAACGGGATCACCGCGACGGTGATGTTGTCGTGTCCGCCGCCGGCGAGGGCCGCCCGGAGGAGTTCACGGGCCACGGTCAGGGGGGTGCGCGGGCCACCTCGGCCGGTCAGCGGGCCGGAGACCGGGTCGGCCAGCGGGTCGGCCAGCGCGGCGGCCAGCGCGATCGGCGAGGCCATGTAGTTCCAGAGCCCGTCGCTGCACACCACCAGCACGCCGGGCGTCTCGGGTGCGAACACCCGGACGTGCACGTCGATCTCCTGGGCGTCCGCGCCGAGCCAGCCCACGAGCATGTGGGCCCGGGAGTCAGCCCAGGCCTCGGCCTCGGTCATCATGCCGTGCGAAACGACGTGCTCGGCCCACGAGTCGTCCTCGGTGAGCAACTCGTCGCCGGTCGCCCCGATCCAGTAGGCGCGACTGTCGCCCACCCAGCCCACCGTGATGGTCTCCGCGCGGACCACGGCCGAGACATAGGTGCAGGCGGGGGCCTCATGCCGGGACGGAGCGAGCACCCGGACCGCCTCGGCGGCGGCGAGGGCGGCGGAGCGGGTGGCGTCGCGGGGGTCGACGCCCCGGGCCAGCGCGGCCTGGAGCGAGGCGAGGCCGGTCGCGGCCGCGGCGGCCGACGCCTCCTCGGGCCTGGGCGAGGCCGACACCCCGTCGCAGACGACCGTCGCCATCCCGCCGGGCACCGGCGACAGGGCCATGGCGTCCTCGTTCTTGGCGTGCCGCAGGCCCCGGTCGCTGACGACCGCGCCGGCCATGCCGAACTCGAGCTCGACATGGTCGCGGGGTGCGGGTTGCCGGAACCCGCAGTCGTCGCAGTAGGCCGAATTGATCTTGGAGCCGCCGCAGTTCGTGCAGTAGGGCCCGGACACGGGGAGGGCGCTGCCGCACTCCTCACAGAACCCGTCCCCCTCGTGGACGGGGGCATGGCAGGAGGGGCAGGCGATCGTGGTGAGCTTCTCAGCGCGGGGAGCCATTAGATGAGAGTCCTAGGTCGTACGGAGTTGGCTTGGTCGATCAGCGAGTGCCGGTCCTGTCCGTCGGCGAGCCGGGCGAGCCCCCGGTAGAGACGTTCCAGCTTGCGGCGCAGTCCTTCTTCGTTCAGGGGTGCCTCCAGGACCGTCGCTTTCGAGGGAACGCCCGCGATCACCCAGTCGAGTGCCGCGGTCAGGATGCCGATGGCGAGCCGGCCGTGTCTCTCCGCGTCGAGCGCGAGCCCGGTGAGGCGCTCCCCGGCTCCCACCAGGTCGTCCTCGCTGAGGTTCTCCGGTCTTCGGTCCAGGACCAGCGCGTTGACCGCCGCGATCTGGGCGGTCTGGAACTGGCTCGACACCGCGGGTACCGCGTCGAGCGCCGCCACCGCCCCGGTCCGGTCGCCGGCGGCGCGCCTGACCCGTGCCAGCCCGAACGCCGCGCTCACGAAGGTCTGGTCGGTGCGCCACACGGTCTCGTAGTAGCGCAGGGCCTCGGCGGCCCGGCCGCTCAGCTCGTTGCAGAAGGCCAGGGCCAGCTTGGGCGCGAGCTCGCCCGGCGCGAGGCTGCACAGGTCGTCGAACCGCTCCCGGGCGATCTCGAGATCGCCGGCGGCCAGCGCGGACAGGGCCAGGTACCAGTCGGCCCGCCAGTCCCCGGCCTGGTCGAGCAGGGCCTTGGCGGCGGCGTGCTCACCCAGTTCGATGTGGACCAGGGCCAGTTTGAGGTCGATCTCGGGGGACTGGACCGGTGCGGTGGCCAGGGCCGCGGCGAGCGCGACCGGGTCCCGTACGGTCAGGCCCGCCAGGAAGCCCGCGGCCGGGTCAGTGCCCGAGACCAGCGGCGTGGGCAGGGCCTGGAGCGCCGACGTGGTGTCCAGGACACCGGCCGCGGCGCGCCGTTCGGGGCCGAACAGGGTCGACGGAGCCGGGCGGGGCCGCTGGTCCTGGGCCGAGAGGATCTCCCGGAGCACGCCGGTGAGCTGCTCGGCCATCTCGTTGGCGTCCTGGAAGCGTTCGGTGGAGTCCCGATGGGTGGCCCGCCGCAGGAACCGGTCGAAGGACTCGTGGTCGCGCAGCACCGGGACGTGCTCGCGGGGCGGCAGGCTGGTCGCATAGGTGCCGGTGTAGCCCTTGAACGTGAAGCTCAGCACGGCCAGCGAACGGCCGACGGTGTAGAGGTCCGAGCTGATCGAGGGGCCGGTCGCCGAGATCTCGGGGGCCTGGTAGCCGACCGTGCCGTAGATCGAGCTCTCGAGGTCGTCCAACCGGCGGACCCCGCCGAGGTCGATCAGCTTGAGCTGTTCCTCGGACTGGATGGCGTTGTCGGGCTTGAAGTCGCAGTAGAGCAACCCGAGCCCGTGCAGGTAGCCGAAGGCCCGCAGGACCTCGATCGCGTAGGCGATGGCCTGGCCCAGCGGGAGTGAGGCCTCCTCGCCGTGCTGCTCCCGGTGGCCCAGCAGCACGTCCTTGAGCGCGTGGCCGCCGACGTACTCCATCACGATGTAGCCGACCATCATGAGCGTGCGCGGCTCGGGGTGCTGGACGAAGTTGTAGATCCGGACGATGTTGGGGTGCTCGACCTCGGCCAGGAACGCCTTCTCGGCGGCCGCGACCGCGGTGGCCTCGGCGTCGTCGGTGTCGAGCAGACCCTTGAGCACCACCCACCGGTCGCTGACGTTGCGGTCCCTGGCCAGGTAGACCCAGCCGAGCCCGCCGTGCGCCAGGCAGCCGAGCACCTCGTACTGGCCGCCGACCAGCTCGCCGGGCTGCAGTTTGGGGGTGAAGGAGAACGCGGTGCCGTCCTTGGGGCAGAAACCCTGGCTGCGGCCGGGACCGCCGTCGCGGCTGCGCCCGACCGGCTCGCCGCACTTGCTGCAGAACCGTTTGCGCTCGGCGACTTCGGGGTTCTCCAGCACCGCCTCGGCAGGATCCCGATAGGGGACCGGCGGCACCTCGACCAGACCCGCGCCGAGCAGCCCGCGCCGGGACTTCGTGGAGGTGCGCGAGGTGGTGGTGCGGGTGCTGCGGACCGAGCCGGTCCGGGTGATCCCCGAAGGGGACGAGCCGAGCACCTGCGCGGTCGCGGTGAACTGCTCCTCGGCGGTGGGCGCGAGGCCGCAGACGATGCAGTAGCCGTCCTCCACAAGGCCGGCGCATTGCGTGCAGTTCATGCTTGAGCCGCCTTGGGAGAGAGGGCCTTCTGATAGGCGGCCAGGGCGACTGTTGCCGGACGCAGATCACATGGGGAGGTCCAGAGTAGTTCCCATGCCGACTCGTACAAACGAGCTACATCGGGATTTTCGGCTATCCCCAGTCGTTTCGCCTTGACCCGGTAGGCCTCGAGCCGTCCGCGCAGCTCCGCGCGCCGGTCCAGCAGCCCCTGGATCTGCCCGTGAGCCCTCGTGATCTGCGCGAGGGCCGCAGCGGTGTCCCGCTCCAGCTCCGTCAGCGCGGGGGCGAGCTCCCGCCAGCGCCGCTGCTCCCTGAGCCGCTCCAGCGCCGGGAGCCGGCCGGCGAGGTCCGGGCCGGTCAGCGTGGGCAGCGACGGAGAAGCGATCTTCTGGCCTACGGTCCGGGCGGCGTCCAGCGCGGCCGTGCGGGTGGCGGCGACCTCCTGGAGGAGGTCGGTGATCCGGCGGGTGCGGTCGGTGTAGTCGGTCCTGACCTGGGCGGCCTCGCGCAGCAGCTCCAGCAGCGGTGGCACCTCGAGGGCCAGCCGGTCGAGCTCCGGATGCCGTCCCAGCGGGTCGGTGTGCACCTCGAGTGCCTCGAACCGGTCGCGTAGCCGGTCGAGTTGGGGATCGGAGACGTCCAGAGTGACCGCCCGGGCGAAGGCCGCCTGGACGGCCTCCAGTCTGCGCCCGGTCGCCGACCACAGCGCCTCGGCCCGCTCGACCAGCGCGGCCGCCTCGTCATAGCGGGGTGTCATCCGGGCGACCGCGGCCCGCAGGGTCATCGCCTCGACCGCCGGGCCCTGCAGGGTCCGGCGGGCCGCCTCGGGAATCTCCACCGAGGTTCCGGTCAGCAGCCGGGTCAGCTCGGCCAGCTGCTCCTGGCCTGGCCGGGAGCTGCGCGCCCGCAGGCGCACGGCCTCGTCCAGCACCTGGCTGTAGGGGTCGTACAGGGCCCAGAGACCGGCGATCAGATCCCGGAGTTCGCCGGCGCGGCGCTCGGTCTCCCCGGTGAGGCCGACGCCCCGCAGGAGAAGAGTGCCTTCGAGGTCGAGCAGGCTCGCCGCGATCCGGTCCTTCTCCTCGCTGAGCTGCGCCAGGGCGTGATCCACGCCCTCGCGGCCCATCGGCGCCGCACTCTGGCCCAAGTTGACCCGACTTTCCCCTGATCGACCTGGCTTATCCCTATCAGTCCTATGACGCAGCGACCAGCCTCAGGGTTCGTCTCAGATGTTGAGCGCCTTGGTGATCAACGGCCAGGACCGCTTGAACTCGTGCACGAAGTAGACCCAGCTGTGCGTGCCACGGGCGTAGATATGGGTGGTCACCGGGATTCCGAGCTTCCTGAGCTTGGCGATCAGCGGCTTGGTCGTGTAGTAGACGAAGGCCTCCGCCGGGTCCACGGCCTGGGCGGTCTTGGGATCGAGCGGTCCTTTGACGCCGTTGCGCGCACACGAGATGTACAGGCCGGTGCCCCGCAGCCCCGCGGCCCGGTACAGCGGGTCGTGCGCCTGCCAGGTGGCCTTGTTGACCTGCGGCTGGCCCCACATCAGGAACTTCTCCGCGCCCGACCCGGGGATCCCGGTCAGCAGCACCTCGGGGGCGCCGGGCTGCAGTGTCGAGCCGTAGCCGCTGAAGCAGGCCGCGAACTTGAACGCCCGGGGGTGCCGGGCCGCGTAGATCAACGCCCCGTAGCCGCCGGCCGACAGGCCCGCCACCGCGCGTCGCTTGTTGGCCTTGTAGCGCTGCTCCAGGATGACCCTGAGCTCCACCAGGTGGAAGGTCTCCCACTGGGGCCCGACCAGCCAGTTGGTGTAGCCGCCGCCGGGGCCGCCTTCGGGCATCACCACGATCACCTTGCGGTGGGCGGTCATCTGTTTGATCGGCGAGTTGCGGCTCCACGCGGTGTAGTCGCTGGTACCGCCGTGCAGCAGCCAGAGCACCGGCCAGGTGCGCCGCCGCGACCAGCCCCTGGGCAGCAGGACCCGCACCTTCATATTGCGGCCCATCGCGGGCGAGTAGATGGTGAGGTCGCGGGTCCGGGCGTCGAGTTTCTTCTCCGAGACGACCCGGGCACGGGCGGCGGCGGAGGCATTCTCGGTCAGCAGGCCGCCGGCCGCGGCCACGCCGGTCGAGACGACTGCCGCTCGCATGAACTCACGCCGCTGCCACACAGGAACTCCTCGGAGGTTTTGGGTGTCTCGGGACGGTAACGTCCTGAATGAAGCGTCAGTAATGTCCCAGAACCACAACTCCAATCCCTCGATTGTCATCCAGACACACACGACCCCTCGTCAAGGAGTCCGCAGATGCCGGTTCGCGTCGAACGCCAGGGCCCCGTTTTTACCGTTGTGTTGTCCCGCCCGCAGGCCCGCAACGCCGTCGACGGGCCGACGGCTGCCGCGCTGGCCGGGGCGTTCCGCGAGTTCGAGGCCTCGGACGCGGCGGTCGCCGTGCTCTGGGGCGAGGGCGGCACGTTCTGCGCGGGCGCGGACCTCAAGGCGCTGGGCACCGAGCGGAGCAACCAGGTCACCGCAGACGGCGACGGACCGATGGGGTGCAGCCGGATGGTGTTGAGCAAGCCGGTGATCGCGGCGGTCAGCGGGCACGCGGTGGCGGGCGGCCTCGAACTGGCGCTCTGGTGCGACCTGCGGGTGGTCGAGGAGGACGCGGTCTTCGGTGTCTTCTGCCGCCGTTGGGGCGTGCCGCTGATCGACGGTGGCACCTTCCGGCTGCCCCGCCTGATCGGCGAGAGCCGCGCCCTCGACCTGATCCTCACCGGCCGCCCGGTCCCCGCCCCGGAGGCGTACGCGATGGGACTGGCCAACCGGCTCGTCCCGGCGGGCACCTCCCGGGAGGCCGCCGAGGCCCTGGCCCTGGAGATCGCCGGTTTCCCGCAGGTCTGCCTGCGCGGCGACCGGATGTCCCTGATCAGCGGCCAGGGCCTCCCCGTCAGGGAGGCCCTGGCCAACGAGCTGACCTACGGCGCGCAGGCACTCGAGGAGGCCCTGGCCGGTGCGGCTCGCTTCGCCTCGGGGCAGGGCCGCCATGGCGCGTTCGCCTGACAGGCACCGTAGTGAAGGCCCCGTCTCGGTCGGGACAAGGTTGTGTCTCGGCGGGAGCCAACTGGGCGTTCCAGGCCTCTATAAGGACAAACCCAAGGAGACCTGAATGCGGATCAGACGGATGGCGGCAGGCGCGGCGGTCGCGGGCCTCGTGCTCGCCGCGAGCGGTTGTGCGAATGACTCCAGGTCGGCCGGTGATTCCGGGGCCGGCCTGAACGGGCCGCCCGCGGCGGCGCCGAAGGCCCCGGTGCGCGGGGTCAACAGCCTGGCCCCGGACAACGACGAGTTCACCTCCACGTTCGCGCTGGACGTTGACACGGCCTCCTACGGCTTCGTCCGGCGGACGCTGCTCGACGGTTCCCGGCCCGACCCGGCGACGGTACGGCCGGAGGAGTTCGTCAACAGCTTCCGGCAGGACTACCCGCAGCCGCGGGGCAGCGGGTTCGCCGTCTCAGTCGACGGCGGCAGGATCAGCTCCGACGTACGGATGCTCCGGGTCGGACTGCAGACCCGGGAGGCCTCTCAGGGCGAGCGCCGGGACGCCCGGCTCACCTTCGTGATCGACACGTCCGGCTCGATGTCCGGGCCCGGCAGGCTCGACCTGGTCAAGGAGTCGCTGCGCACCTTGGTCCGGCAGCTCAGGCCGAGCGACGCCGTCGCGATCGTGGCGTTCACCGGAACCGCCGAGACGGTCCTGCCGATGACCCCGGTCGCCGAGCGGGCCCGGCTGCTCGACGCGATCACCCGGTTGCGGCCCGGCGACAGCACCAACCTGGGCGGCGGCCTCGTCCTCGGGTACAAGGAGGCGCGCAGAGGCTTCGCGGAGGGGCTCACCAACCGGGTGATCCTCGCCTCCGACGGGCTGGCCAACACCGGCGACACCGAGTCCGCGCCGATTCTCCGGCAGGTCGCCGACGAGGCGCGCGGCGACATCTCCCTGCTGTGTGTCGGGGTCGGCAGCGACTACGGCGACACGCTGATGGAGCAACTCGCGGACCGGGGCGACGGGCGGGCCCTGTACGTCTCCGAGCAGAGCAAGGCCGACCGGCTCTTCGTCGAGCAACTCCCCGCCACGGTGGAGGTCCGGGCCAAGGACGCCAAGGCCCAGGTCAAGTTCGACCCCGAACAGGTCTCCGCCTACCGGCTGATCGGTTACGAGGACCGGAAGCTGAACGCCGAGGACTTCCACGACGACGGCGTCGACGGCGGTGAGATCGGGCCGGGCCATGCGGTGACCGCGCTGTACACCGTTCGGCTCAAGCCCGACGCGGCGGGTCACCTCGGCGACGTGGCCGTCCGCTGGCTCGACCCCGACACCGGCAGGCCGGCCGAGACCGGGCACCCGATCACGGTCTCCGACACGGCCCCGGATCTGTGGTCCGACGCCCCGGTGCGCCTGCAGGTCGACGCGGTCGCAGCCTACTTCGCCGAGCACCTCAAGGACGTCGGCGTCGGCCACGGCACCGCGTTCGTGACCGACGGCATGCTCCAGGGCGAGCCCGTCGTCAGCCTCGAACTGCTCCGCCGCCAGGTCGAGACGCTGGCCAGGAAGAGCGAGGACAAGGACGTGGCCGACCTGAGCACCCTGCTGTCCCGAGCCTCCTGACCGGCGACCTGGTGAGGACCTCGAGGGGTATCTCCGCGAGGATGACGTGCTCCAGGCGGAGGAAGCCCTCGCGATGGAGCCGGTGCAGAGGGTATTCGGTCTCCACCCGGAGACAGGGCTCGGTGAGTCCGGCCGGGATGCACGGGAACGCCGAAGCGGGGCCGGGGA
>JBDSTJ010000253.1:0-4998 GCA_039928335.1 Streptosporangiaceae bacterium
CCTTCAAGGTCGGTGTCAACACGCCGCGCAGCCGGGGCGACAAGGCCGAGCACTTCGGCGGCCTCGGCGCGTCCTGGAAGGGCGCGTTCGTCGGCGGCGACCTGCTGGTCCAGGCCGTCTCCTACGGCCCGGACGGCGCGCAGGAGAAGCTGTACGGCAACTTCCCCAACTACAGCCTCTACCCGCCGCGCTGAGGTTTGGGTGCACGGACTGCGGGGACCCTCGGAACTTCACCGACCATCCGAGAGCGAGGGAGAGACCATGAGCACCATCGAGCAGTCGATCGACGTGGCCGTCCCGGTGCGCGCGGCCTACGACCAGTGGACCCAGTTCGAGCAGTTCCCGCGGTTCATGGAGGGCGTCGACCGGATCGACCAGGTCGACCCCACCCACACCCACTGGGTGACCAGCATCGCCGGGATCAAGCGCGAGTTCGACGCCGAGATCACCGAGCAGCGCCCGGACGAGCGGATAGCCTGGCGTTCGCTGGACAAGCCGCACCAGGCCGGGGTCGTCACCTTCCACCACCTCGCGGTCGGCACCACCCGGGTGATGCTCCAGCTGGAGTTCGAGCCCGAGGGCCTCGTCGAGCAGGTGGGCGACAAGCTCGACCTGGTCGAACACCGCGTCAAGGGCGACCTCAAGCGGTTCAAGACCTTCGTGGAGTCGCACAGCGAGACCGGCGCGTGGCGGGGCGAGGTCGAGCAGGACCCGAAGATCTGACCGCCGCCCGCGGCGGATCGGTCCGTTGGCGCGAGGGGGCCGGGGCTTTGAGCCCCGGCCCCCTCGCGCGTTACACCGGGGATCTCCGGGGCAGGGTGAGCCGACCCCCCAGGACAAGAATGGAATGCTCATGGACTTCGATGACAACGCGCAGCTCGACGGCTCCCAGGTCGAGGAACGCAGCGGCGGAGGCATCCCCGGTGGCAACCTCACCCTGGGCGGCGGCGCGGTCGGGATCATCGGCCTGATCCTCGCGGTCGTCTTCGGGATCAACCCCGGCAACCTGACGGGCGGCGGCGGCAGCGGCAGCCAGCAGCCCGCCACCGGCACCGACCTGCGGGCCGGCTGCAAGACCGGAGCGGACGCCGACCAGTCGGAGAAGTGCCGGATCGTCGGCGTGGTCAACAGTGTCCAGAGCTACTGGGCCAAGGCCATGGGCGACCGCTACACCGTGTCGAAGACGGTGCTGTTCACCCAGTCGGTCCAGACCGGCTGCGGCAACGCCACCTCCGACGTCGGCCCGTTCTACTGCCCGCCCGACAAGCGCGTCTACCTGGACCTCGGCTTCTTCACCGACCTGGAGCAGAAGTTCGGGGCCAAGGGCGGGCCGTTCGCCCAGGCCTACGTGATCGCCCACGAGTACGGTCACCATGTCCAGGACATCCTCGGCACCGACGACAAGGTCGGGAACGACCGTGAGGGGCCGCAGAGCGCCTCGGTGCGGCTGGAGCTCCAGGCCGACTGCTTCGCCGGCGTGTGGGCCAAGCACGGCGTCGACACCGGCTTCTACGCCAAGGCCTTCACCGACGCCGACATCAAGGAGGCCCTGGACGCCGCCGCGGCCGTCGGCGACGACCGGATCCAGCAGAAGTCCCAGGGCCGCGTCAACCAGGAGGCCTGGACGCACGGCAGCGCCGCGCAGCGGGTGGCGTGGTTCAACAAGGGCTACGCGGGCGGTGACGCCGGCGACTGCGACACCTTCTCCGGCAACGTCTAAGGACCCGGGCCCAGCCGATGCCGCCCGGTTCGGCCGTGAGCGGGACGGACGTCAGTTCTCGCCGTCCTGCTCGGCCAGGAACTGCTCGAACTGGGCGGCGAGCTCGTCGGCGGTCGGCATCTCGGTGTTCTCGGCCAGCAGCGACTCCCGGTCGGAGACCCCCGCGAACGCGTCGTACTGCTGCTCCAGCGCCCGGACCACCTTCTCGACCTCCTCGGAGCCCGCCACCTGCTCGGCGATCTCCTTGTCGGTCTCGGCCGCGGCCTCGCGCAGCTCGTCGCCGGGGATGGCCAGGCCGGTCGCGTTGACCACGGTCTCCAGTGCCATCACGGCGGCCGCGGGGTAGTTGGACTGGGCCAGATAGTGCGGCACGTGCACCGCGAACCCGACGGCGTCGTGGTCCCACTCGCCCAGCCGCAGCTCCAGCAGGCCTGCGGCACTGCCGGGCACCTGGACCCGGCCGAACGGCGACTTGGGCCAGGTGAGCAGCTCGGGCTTGGTGCCGTGCGCGGTCAGGCCGACGGGCCGGGTGTGCGGGACGCCCATCGGGATGCCGTGGAAGGCCACGCTCAGCCGGACGTCGAGCTTCTCGATCAGCGACCGGACGGCCTTGACGAACAGCTCCCAGCTGCGGTCGGGCTCGGGGCCCTCCAGCAGCAGGAACGACACCCCGACGGTGTCCTCGACCAGGTGGAGGACCAGCTCGGGCTTCTCGTACGACTCCCAATGATCTTCGTCGTACATCATCAGGGGCCGCCGGGCCCGGTAGTCGATCAGCTCGTCGAGGTCGAACCGGGCGATCACCCGGTGCTCCAGCGTGTCCAGGATGTGGTCGCGTACGAGCCGGCCCGCCGAACCCGCGTCCATGAAGCCGTCCAGGCTGTGGAGCAGGACAGGGGTGGCCAGCTGGGGCAGCTCGCCTTCGAACTCGTACAGATCCTCGGGGCGCAGCGCACCCACCTCCCGAATGTCTTCGCGTTACCTGTCCCCAACATAGGGCATCGGCGTTTTCATCCCGGAGCCTTGCGCCGATCACCGAGACGCCCTGTAATTGAAACTCGTTCTAGTTCAAGGCGGTTTCATGCGCTTCGGTGTCTTCATGGCTCCCTTCCACCCGGTCGGACAGAACCCGACGCTCGCGCTGGAGCGGGATCTCGATCTGGTCGTCCACCTCGACAGGCTCGGCTTCGAGGAGGCCTGGATCGGCGAGCACCACTCGGCCGGCTTCGAGATCATCGCCTCCCCCGAGGTCTTCATCGCCACGGCGGCCGAGCGGACCAGACACATCCGGCTGGGCACCGGAGTCTCCTCCCTGCCCTACCACCACCCGTTGATGCTGGCCGACCGGATGACCCTGCTGGACCATCTGACCCGGGGCCGGGTCATGCTCGGTGTCGGCCCGGGTTCGCTGCCGTCGGACGCGCACATGATGGGCATCGAGGTGTCCCGGCAGCGGGAGATGATGGCCGAGGCCCTTGAGGCGATCATGCTGCTGCTCCGGTCGGACGAGCCGGTCACGATGGAGACCGACTGGTTCACCCTGAAGGACGCGCGACTCCAGCTCCGCTCCTACCAGCGCCCCCACCTGGAGGTCGCGGTGGCCGCCACGGTCTCCCCCACCGGCCCCACGGCGGCCGGCACCCACGGCTGCGGCCTGTTGTCGATCGGCGCGACCCAGACCAAGGGCTTCGACCTGCTGGGCCACACCTGGACCACCTACGAGCAGGCCGCCGGCGGCCCCGGCGACCGGGACCAGTGGCGGCTCGTCGGCCCGATGCACCTGGCCGACACCCGCGAGCAGGCCGCCAGGGATGTGGAGTTCGGCCTGGCCGACTGGGTCGGCTACTTCAAGAACGTCGCCGCCCTGCCGCTGGCCCCCGACGCCGAGACCACCTCGGACATGGTCGCGACCATGAACGCGGGCGGCTTCGCCGTGATCGGCACGGTGGAGGACGCGATCGCCCAGATCCAGCGCCTCCAGGAGAAGTCCGGCGGCTTCGGCACCTTCCTGATCATGACCAACGACTGGGCCGACACCGCCGCCACCCGCAGGTCCTACGAGCTGTTCGCCCGCTATGTCGCCCCCGTCTTCCAGGGCTCCACCGACCGCGCCCAGAACAGCCGCGACTGGGCGGCGACCAACCGCCCCGAGTTCATGGGCGAGGCCAACGACGCCATCATGGCGTCCTTCACACGCCATTCCTGAACACTCCCGGGACATAAGGAGTATGCGAGGCAGGAGGAGTGGCATGAGAAGGCGGTGCTGCGCGACCGCGAGGTCACCGGCTGGCAGAGCGCGCCACCGTTCAGGTGTCGCCCCTGAAGACCCGTGAGGCCAGGAGGTCTTCGGGGAGCAGGGTGGTGAGGTCGGTCAGCGAGACCTCGCCGCCGGCGGTCATCAGCCGGCTGGCGTGCCGCAGCCTGGCCCGTTCGATGGCGTTGCGGACCGACCTGGCGTTGGCGAACCGGGGCTGTTCCCTGCGCCGCTCCAGGTAGCCGCGCAGGACCTTCTCCGTCTGCTCCGCCAGGACGTAGCCCTCGCGGGCGACCATCAGGTGGCCGATCGACTCCAGTTCGTCCACGTCGTAGTCGGGGAAGTCGATGTGGTGGGCGATCCGGGAGCTCATCCCCGGGTTCGAGGAGAAGAAGGAGTCCATCCGGTCCTGGTAGCCGGCGAGGACCACGACGAGGTCGTCCCGCTGGTTCTCCATGACCTGGAGCAGGATCTCGATGGCCTCCTGGCCGTAGTCCCGCTCGTTCTCGGCCCGGTACAGGTAGTACGCCTCGTCGATGAACAGGACCCCGCCCATCGCCCGCTTCAGGACCTCCTTGGTCTTGGGGGCGGTGTGGCCCACGTACTGCCCGACCAGGTCGTCCCGGGTCACCGACACCAGGTGGCCGCGGCGGACGTAGCCCAGCCGGTGCAGCAGCTCGGCCATCCGCACGGCCACCGTCGTCTTGCCGGTGCCGGGGCTGCCGGTGAAGCACATGTGCAGGTTCGGCGGGGTCGCGTCCAGGCCGAACCTGGCCCGCAGCCGGTCGATCAGCAGCAGCGCCGCGATCTCCCGGATCCGGGTCTTGACCGGGACCAGGCCGATGAGCTCGGTGTCGATCGCGTCGAGGACCTCGTCGACCTGCGACTCGCGCCGTTCCGCTGCGAGGTCGACCCGCGCGTCGGGACCGAGCGTCCGCTCCTGCGGTACGACCGGTTCCCGCATCCCGAATGCCGTCACGTGCTCTCCCTTGCTGAGCCCGGCCCGGCCGCGTGACCACGCGGC
>JBDSTJ010000254.1:0-5028 GCA_039928335.1 Streptosporangiaceae bacterium
CGCGCTGCTGCTGGAGATCTCGGTCGGCGGAGGCACCGACATCGGGCTCGGCCTCCGGTACGTCCGGGAGCACCTGACCGTCCCCACCCGCAGCATCGTCGCGCTGGTCAGCGACTTCGAAGAGGGCTGTTCGGTTCCCAGGCTGCTCGGCGAGGTCCGCGCGCTCGCCGAGAGCGGGGCGCACCTGCTGGGCCTGGCCGCCCTCGACGGCACCGGCAACCCCGCCTACAACCAGGCGATCGCCGCCCAGGTGGCCGGCGCGGGCATGCCCGTCGCAGCCCTGTCCCCGGGCGAACTCGCCGCCTGGATCGGCGCGAAGGTCCGCGGATGAGGCGGCGTGGTGGCGTCGCCGCAGAAAGGGTTCGGTGAAGGGCGTGGAGATGAGACCGCAGATCGAGCCGGGGTTGCTGGCGGGACTGCTGGAGGCTGCACCGACCCGGGTGCGGCGGCGGCTCGACGCGGAGCCGGGGTTGGCCGAGGCCTGGGAATGGACCGCTTCGGGTGATGGCTGGGAGGTCGCCGCGGGCGCTGAGGTCGTCCGGTTGGGCGGGGCGCGGATCGACCTGGCCGATCAGGTCGGGTGCAGTTGCCTGCTGACGCCGCGCTGTATTCATCTGCTGTCGGTCGTCTCGCTTCTCGACGCTGCCGAGGCGGGGGAGGTGGCGGCCGAGGAGGAGGAGAACGAGAAGGAGGTCATCGCCCTGACCGAGTCGCAGTTCACGGCCGTGCGGCTGGCAGGGGAGGCGGGAGCGCGGCTGCTCGCCGCCGGTGCCTACGCGGCGGGCAGTCTCGTCCGCGCCGACCTGCTCAGGGCCGCGCACGCGACCCGCGAGGCGGGGCTGCACCGGCTCGCGGCGGCCGCCACCGCGGTGGCGGCCGGAGTCCGGGATCTGGGTGCGGACCGGCCCTCGTTCGATCTGGGCACCTTCGCCGCGGACCTGTCCGAGCTGTTGGCGGTCGCGCACCGGTTGGCCCGCCACCCGTCCGCCGAGGACGTCGGAACGGCCCGGCGCACGTTCCGGCCGGTGGGGTCGTTGCGGCTGTACGGGCTGTTCAGCGAGGCGGTCCTGGCCGCCACGGGTTATGCGGGCGTTGTCACTCATCTCGCCGACGACACCGGCCGGCTGTGGAAGGTCTCCGACGTCGCGCCGGGCGGTCCCGAGCGGGTCCTGTCGGCCTACCGGGGCGTGGCGAGGCTGGGTCGGCTGGCGGTGGGGCACCACGATCTGGGCCGGTCGGGGGTCTACGCCCAGGGGCTGACGGCGGGACCGGACGGACGGCTCGGCGGGGGAGAGGGGGCGGACGCCGCAAGGATGGGGGGCACCTCCTGGGATGAGCCACCGCTCCGGGCGCTGTGGGAACGCCCGCAGACCGTTGGCGGGCTGGTCTTCCTTGAGGCGACCGTGCTGGGGATGGACCAGAACGCCCTGGTCCTGGAGACCGGAGACGGTGCGAGGCTCCGTGCGACGGTGCCGGAGGGCACCGCGCTGGCACGGGTGGCCGCCCTCGGTGGCGAGAAGCTGAAGCTGATCGGACGGGCCGATTCCCGGCGACCCCGCACCCTCAGTCTGCTCGCCGTGGCCTCCTCGGCGCTGGACCTCGCCGACGACAAGGCCGCGCGGGTCAACCTAGGACTCGACGAGATCCCGGGCGCGGCAGTGCCCCGGACGCAACGCACGACGATCGCGCCGGAGCCCTACGACGACCCGCTCGCGGGGCTGCGCCGCATCCTGCACCGCGCGGCGGTCGGCGGCAGGATCACCCTCGGATCGGCCTCGGCGCGGGGGCTCGCGATCGAGGCCGGCCGTCTTCGGGAGGCGGGCCTGGCGACGGGGGCGGCGCTGCTCGGCCGGCTCGGTGAGGCTGCCGCTGAGCTGGAGCGGACCGTCACCGGGGAGTCCCGGGCCAGCCCGCCGGAGGCGACCGCGCTCGCCTGGCTCACCTGCATGTCCTACCTGGAGGCCGCCCACCGGACCCTGGTCGAGACCAGCTGGCAGGACGCATTTTCTTTCGCCGGACCCAGAACAAGCCCTAGCTAGGGCAGACCGCACCGGTGGAGGTGTCCCTCGTCTGCTGTCAGCCGATCTCGACGGTTCCAGCAGTAACTGCGGGACGGGTCTCGGCCGACGGCGCGTGGAAGTCGGGACCGGTTCGCAGGCCGGCTCCGGGTTCAAGGAGGAGCTGTTCGGGCAGAGCACCGAGGCCGTCGGCCGGACCAGCACGGTCACCGGTTCGCTGACGATCGCCGGTTCCCGGGTCGACAAGGACACGTTCACCGTCGACCTGGCGAGCATGTCCAGCGACACGGATGACGTCCGACGTGGCCGCGTCCGGGACCGGCGCGGACGCCCTCAGGCTCACCCGGTGAACACGATCGAGGCGTCGTGACCGCCGAAGCCGAAGGAGTTCGACAGCACCGGGCCGCCCGGCTCGATCCGGCGCGGCCGGGTGTGCACGACGTCGATCCGGGCGGCGTCGGTCCCGCCGGTGAAGTTGGCCGTCGGCGGCACCACGCCGTCGCGCGAGCACAGCAGCGCCAGCACGGCCTCGACCGCACCGCCCGCGCCGAGGAGGTGGCCGGTCACGCCCTTGGTCGCGGTGACCGGGGGCGTGCCGCCGGGAAAGCAGCGCTCCAGTGCGAGGGCCTCGGCACGGTCGTTGTGGTGGGTGGCGGTGGCGTGCGCGTTGACATGACCGATGTCCTCGGGCCGCAGCCCGGCGTCGGTGAGGGCGGCGAGCATGGTCCTGGCCGCGACCGCGCCGTCCGCCAGGGGCTTGACGATGTGCCCGGCGTCGGCGGCGGTCGCGTACCCGGCCACCTCGCCGTAGATCCGTGCGCCCCGGGCCAGCGCGTGCTCGCGGCGCTCCAGTACCAGGAAGGCCGCAGCCTCGCCCATCACGAACCCGTCCCGGTCCTGGTCGAAAGGCCGGGACGCCAGTTCGGGGGCCTCGCTGCGCCGCGACAGTGCGCCGATCCTGGCGAAGGCCGCCATCGCGAACGGGGTGAGCATCGAGTCGACGGCCCCGGCGACGGCCCGGTCGATCCGCCCGTACCGGATGGCCATCATCGCCTCGCCGATCGCGGTGGTGCCGCTGGCGCAGGCCGCACCGAGGGTCAGGCAGGGGCCCTGCAGGCCGTGCCTGATCGAGATCCGCGCGGCGGTGGAGTTCGGCATGATCATCGGGACGGTCGCGACCGGCAGGTCCTCGAGCGCAAGCGCCCCGAGCCTGGCGGTGAGCGCGATGTTGGCCCCGCCGGTGCCGACATAGACCCCGCTGCGCTCGCCGCCGTGCGGGAGTCCCGAGTCGGTGTAGGCATCGACCGCCGCCGCGACCGCCAGTTGTGCGGGCCGGTCCAGGTGGCGCTGGCGGTGGCGGGGGAAGTAGACGTCGGGGTCGAAGTCCGGGACGGGGCAGCCGAAGGTCACCTTGACGCCGGCCTCGAGCAGTTCGGGCAGGTGAACAGCGGTGGAGCGGCCGGCGAGCACGGTCTCGTAGGCCTGGGCGACGGTGGTTCCCGCAGGGCTCTTGACCCCGAGCCCGGTGACGACGACACGGTGCACGGTGCTCCTTGTCCGGATCTGTCAGGTATGCGGCGAGCGGCGTCAACGTACCACGCGGCCCACCTGGCGCTTGGTTGGTTCTCGGTCTCCGTGGGGACACGGGGGACCGAGTCGGGATAGGCCTGGTCCGTACGGGGCAGGACCCCGATGATGACCGAGACGAACGACCCGTACTCCGTGCGCCGGGAGAAGCTGGTCCGGGACCGCGTTCCTGAGCTGATCAGGGCCGCCGGGGCGGAGCCGTCCGTGCGGGTCGCCCGCGACGAGCAGTACGGCGCGCTGCTGCACGCCAAGCTCTATGAGGAGGCGGCGGAGTTCGCGGCCGATCCGGTGCCCGCCGAGCTCGCCGACCTCCTCGAGGTCGTCCTCGCGATGGCCGACCTCATCGGCTGCCCGCCGGAGGAGCTGGAGTCGGCTCGGGCCGCCAAGGCCGCCGAGCGCGGCGGGTTCTCCCAGCGGCTCGTGCTCGGCATCGCCGAGGACCGGACCCTGCGCCGACCGGTCGTGCGCAAGGTCCGCGCGTTGCTGCTCGACCAGGACGAGATCCTGCTGCTGCGGCGGACCAGGCCCGGCCGCGAGCCCTACTGGACCACGCCGGGCGGCCGGGTCGAGGACGACGACCCCGACCTGGAGTCCGCGCTGCGCCGGGAGCTGTGGGAGGAGCTCGGCGGGACCGTCGGGCCGGTCCGCCGGGTTTTGACCTTCACCGAGCAGCGCCCGCACGCCGACTACCTCCACGCGTTCTACGTGTGCCGGCTGGAGAGCATGGACGTGGCGCTGCGCTGCGGCCCGGAGTTCGACGATCCGAGCCGGGGCGCCTACGACGTCGATCGCTTCCCGTGCACCCCGCAGGCGCTGACCCCGCTCCCGCTGTGGCCGCGAGAACTGCGCGACTACCTGGGTGAACAGGCAGGGTCCCTGGCCTGGCTCGCACCCGGGGCATGATCCCGGTCACCTTGACCGCCAGGGCCCGAGCCTCATAATCTATGCTTAATAGGTAGGTAATTAGGAAAACTAGTGGGAGGTGCGTCAGCCCATGCCCGTGCTGCACCCGCTGCTCGCCGGCCGGGCCAGCGCCCGCGCCTACGACCGCGACCACGCACTCGAACGCGAGGACCTGCGGATCCTGCTCGAGGCCGCGCGCTGGGCCCCGAGCTCGCTCAACGGGCAGCCGTGGCGCTTCCTCGCCGGACGTCGCGGTGACGACACCTTCGACGGGCTGCTGGGTGCCCTGGTCGAGAGCAACCAGGAATGGGCCCGGCACTCCTCCGCGCTGGTCTGCGGCCTCGCCCAGGTGGTGGGGGACACCTACCGTACGGCCCGGTACGACCTGGGCCTCGCCGTCGGCCATCTTGTCGTCCAGGCGGGCGCACTCGGCCTGCACGTGCGCCAGATGGGCGGTTTCCATCCCGACGCCGTCGTCGAGCGCTTCGGCGTCCCCGACGGGTTCGAGCCCGTCGTCGTG
>JBDSTJ010000255.1:0-5544 GCA_039928335.1 Streptosporangiaceae bacterium
GCCCTCGCTCCGGCGGGGTCCCGGAGCGAGGGCCATGGTCACCGGCCCGTGGAGAGGCCGTACCCATAGGGAAAGAGCGGCCGGTAGTCCCGGTCGCCGACGTTGATCGGCTCTTGGGCCTCGGTGCGCGGCCAGGAGACCGGGAGGCGGCCGGTGAAGGGCCTCCGGCCGAACAGGACGTCGGAGACACCCGCGCCCTCGCTGCCGGGCAGCCACGACATCACGAACGCGTCCGTCTTCGGGAGTACGTCGGTCACGATCTGCGGGCGGCCGGCGACGTCGAGGACGACACACGTCCTGATCGCACCGCAGACCCGGTCGACGTTGGCCCGGTCGACTGCCGAGATCTCAAGTGTGTGGCCGTTGCCGACATCGCCCACGCCTTCGGCATACGGGGTCTCGCCGATCACCACGACGCCCACGTCGTTGCCTGCGGTGGGTGCCGACGCGTCGGCGCTGTAGGTGACCTGCGCGGCGTTCTGCCGGATGCCCTGCAGGATCGTCGTGCCGGGAATGACCGGCCCGGAACCGCCCTGCCAGGTGACGGTCCAGCCGCCGGCCTGGTTGCCGATGTCGTCGGCGTTGACGCCGGCGACATAGATCCGCTGCGACGGCCTGAGCGGCAGTGCGCGCTGGTTCTTCAGCAGCACCTGGGACTCGGCCACGGCCCGACGGGCCACCTTCCGGTGGGCCGCGGAGCCGATCGTGCCGGCCTTCGAACGGTCGGTGTAGGGGTGCTCGAACAGACCGAGCCGGAACTTGGCCCGCAGGATCCGGCTGACCGCGTCGTTGATCCGGGACATCGGCACCCGACCGGCCGCCACCTCGGCGGTGAGCGCCTGCTCGAACTGCGGCGCGCTGTAGGGCTCCATGAACATGTCCATGCCGGCGTTGACCGACGTGCGGACCTGGGTGGCGTAGTCGCCGGGAAGCTGGTGGATGGCGTCCCAGTCACTGATCAGGAAGCCGTCGAACCCGATCTCCCCCTTGAGCACATCGGTGAGCAGTTCCCTGTGCCCGCTCATCTTGAGCGGGTTGCCGACCCCGTCCTCGGTCCAGTCGACGCTGGAGAACGACGGCATGATGCTGCCGACGTGATGCTTGCGGACGGCCGCAACGTACGGGGCCAGGTCGATCTTCCGGAAGGTACGCCGGTCGGTGATCGTCACGCCCTGGTCGATGGTGTAGTCACCGGTGGAGGATCCGAAGACGGTGTCGCCGTCACCGGCGAAGTGCTTGGCCGTGGCCAGCACCCGCTCGGGGCTGGTGAGGTCCTCGCCCTGGAAGCCGTCGATGGCCGTCTCCATCCGGGTGACGAGGCCGGGGTCCTCGCCGAAGCTCTCGTAGGTGCGGCCCCAGCGGTCGTCCCGGGCGACGCAGACGCAGGGTGCGAAGACCCACTGGGGGCCGCTCGCCCGGGTCTCCCTGGCAACGATCTCGCCTTCCAGCCGGACGAGGGCCGGGTCGCGGGTCGCACCCATCCCGATGTTGTGCGGGAAGATCGTGGCCCCGACGAGGTTGCCGTGACCGTGCACGGAGTCGACGCCGTACAGCAGCGGGATGGCCAGCCGGGTGGCGAGTGCCCGAGCCTGGTAGCCGTCGACCATGTCGGCCCAGGCCCCGGCTGTGTTGGCGGCGGGGGTGGAACCGCCGCCTGACAGCACTGAGCCCAGGGCCAGGGCGGTGATCTGGCTCTGGTCGGCGTCGATGGCGCCCCGTTCGGCCTGGGTCATCTGGCCGACCTTCTCCGCGAGCGTCATCCGGCCGAGAAGGTCGCCGACCCGCTGCGCCACCGGGAGCCGGGGGTTGAGGTAGGGGGCCGGTGCCGGGGCGGCCGAGGCGGTCTGGCCGGCCAGGGCGGGCAGCGCGCCGAGGGCCAGTGCCGCCGCGGCGAGCAGGGCAAGACGTCTGCGCCTGGGGGGTGGACTGGATCGCATGTGTGTCTCCTCCGTGGGATCGCGCGCCGAGGACGCGCATCGGCGTTGCCCGGGACGTTCCGCGCAGTTTCGAGATCCGTCAAGAAACCTGACCGGCCCACGACGATCTCGCGAGACGAGCCGCCGGAAAGCCTTGACCCACCCTAATTTCGAGGGTTAAATCACGCAGTGAATTAAGCCGCGCAGTCGGGTGGAGCGGTGGCCGCCCCGCCCGGATCAGGCCTGCTCCGGCCCGCCGCCACGCCGCGCAGCCACAGCCCCAGTGACCACACCCGGCCTGATCTAACGTGGAGACCATGAAAACAGTCCTGATCACAGGCACCTCCACCGGCATCGGCCTGCAGACCGCAGTCCAGGCCGCCGAAGCCGGCTGGCAGGTCATCGCGACCATGCGCGATCCCCACAAGGCCGCCGGCCTGCGCGCCGCGCTGCCCGGGGTCGACGTGCGCCCACTGGACGTCGTCGACGACGCCTCGGTGCAGGCCTGCGTCGCCGGTGTCCTCGCCGACCACGGCCACCTCGACGCGGTCGTCAACAACGCGGGCTCGGGCCATCTCGGCACCATCGAACTGGAGACCCTCGCGGACGTCCGCCAGGTCATGGAGGTCAACTTCTTCGGGGCGGTCCGGGTCACCCGCGCGGCCCTCCCCCACCTCAGGGCCGTCCAGGGCCGGCTGGTCACCGTGACCAGCGTCGGCGGGATCGTCGGGCAGCCGTTCAACGAGGCCTACTGCGCCGCCAAGTTCGCCCTCGAAGGCTGGCTGGAGAGCCTCGCACCCGTCGTCCGGGCACTCGGCGTGCAGGTCAGCGTCATCGAGCCGGGCCCGGTCGCCACCGAGTTCGTCGCCAACATCCAGGCGAGCCGCGACGTCCAGGCCATGGTCACCGGAGCGGGCGACTACCGGCCGCTGATCGAGAACTACCTGGCCCGCACCTCCCAGTCCTTCGTCAACGCCCAGTCCGCGGTCGACGTGGCCGCCGTCTGCCTGCGCGCCCTGACCGACCCCGAGCCTCACTTCCGCTATCTGACCTCCGACTGGGTCGGCCAGTTCACCGCCCTCCGCCTGGCCGACCCGGACGGGTCCCGCGTCCAGGCCCAGACCGCCACCTGGATCAGCTGAGGCCGGCCTTGCCCGGCCCCGGCCTTCCCGGCGGTCGCTGGCGCTGCCACGATGGGCGCATGGATCTTCGTGAGGTTCTCGCCGGGGTGTACGGGGCCGATGCCGAGATCGGCGAACTGCGCCGGGACAGCGGCGGGGCCTCCCGGGTGACCTCCGCCTTCGACGTGGTGACCGGCGAGGGCGAGCGGCACCGGCTCATTTTGCGGCAGACCACGCCGGGTGCGGCCGAGGCCAGCAGCCCGCTACCGCAGGAGGCCGCCCTGATGCGGGCCGCGAAGGCCGCCGGCGCGCCGACTCCCGAGGTGGTCGCCTGCGGGGACGACTTCATCGTCATGGCCAGGATCGACGGTGAGACGATCCCCAGGAAGATCCTTCGGTCCCAGGAGCTGGCGGCGGTCCGGCCGGAGCTCGCCGGCCAGTGCGGGGAGATTCTCGCCGCGATCCACCGCATCCCGCCCGAGGCGGTCCCGACGCTCGGGGCGGACGACCAGTTGGCGAGTTGGGCCGCGGTCCTCGATCTCGTCGGTGAACCGCATCCGGCGCTGGAGCTGGCGTTCCGCCGACTGTCCCTGGAACGCCCCGACCGCGGCCTGACGACGGTGGTGCACGGCGACTTCCGCAACGGCAACCTGATCGTCGGGCCGGACGGGGTCCGCGCCGTGCTCGACTGGGAGCTCGCACACCTGGGCGATCCGATGGAAGACCTGGGCTGGCTGTGCGGGAAGTCCTGGCGGTTCGGCTCATCACTCCCGGTCGGCGGGTTCGGCCGGTACGAGCAGCTCGTCTCCGCCTACGAACAGGCCGCTGGCCGCACGGTCGACCGGGCGGCGCTGCAGTGGTGGGAGATGTTCGGCGTGCTCAGATGGGGTGTCATCTGCATCATGCAGGCCCAGCGGCACCTCGGCGGGGCCGAGCGCTCGGTGGAGTTGGCCGCGCTCGGCCGCCGGGTCGCCGAGACCGAATGGGACCTTCTCCAGATGCTGCCCTAGAACTCCCAGGTGCCGCCCTTGTCGTACACCTTGAGGATCCGCTGGGCGGTCCGGCTGATGTGCACCTCGTCGGGGCCGTCGTAGATCCGCCCGGAGCGGGCGTGCCGGTACATCCGGTCCAGCGGGGTGTCGCCGGTGAGGCCCTCGGCCCCGTACACCTGGATGGCGCGGTCGATCACGTTGTGCAGCATCCGCGCCCCCGCCACCTTGATCACTCCGATCTCCACCCGGGCCTGGCCGCCGGCGTCGATCTCGTGCGCGGCGTGCAGGGTGAGCAGCCGGGCCGCCTGGATCTCGGTGTAGGAGTCGAAGACGTGCTGTTGCAGCAGTTGCTTGTCGGCGAGCGGCCCGCCGAACGCGCTGCGGGCGTGCAGCCGGGCGCACATCAGGTCGAAGGCCCGCTGCGCCTGCCCGAGCCAGCGCATGCAGTGGAAGATCCGGCCGGGGCCGAGCCGTTCCTGGGCGATGACGAAGCCGTGCCCGCGCGGGCCGAGCAGGTTCTCCTCGGGCACCCTGACGTCGTCGTACAGCACCTCGCAGTGCCCGCCGTTGAGGCCGAGCACCGGAGTCTCCCGCACGATCGTGTAGCCGGGGGTATCGGTCGGCACCAGGATCATGCTGTACGACAGGTAGGGGCCGGCGTCGGTCTCGGTCCGGCACATGACGGTGGTGTAGGCGGCGCGGTCGGCCAGGGTGGTGAACCACTTGCGGCCCCTGATCACCCACTCGCCGTCCTCCAGCGTCGCGGTCGTGGTCAGCTGGGTCGGGTCGGAGCTGGAGATGCCCGGCTCGGTCATCGCGAAGCTCGGGAAGATCTCGTTCTGCACGAGCGGTTCGAGGAACCGGCTGCGCTGGGCCGGGGCGGCGTACTTGTGCAGCATCAGCGAGTCCTGCAACGTGAACGTGCCGAGGGCGATCTGGCCGTACTCGCTCCGGCCCTGCACCTCGTTGACGTACACGTAGTCGAGGAACGGCAGTCCGCCGCCGCCCAGCTCTCTGGGGTGGCCGAGCGCCCAGAGGCCCTCCGCCTTGGCCTGCCGTTGCAGGTCGAGGAGCACCTCCCCGTCGCCCTCGTCGATCGCGCTCTCGGCGGGTTCCACCCGCTCTGTCATGAATGCGTGCACGGCGTCCCTGACGGGGCGCACCGAGGCCGGCACTTCGAAGCTCACGGCGATCACCTTCCTGAATGACTAGAATGGCATTCTGTCTGGAGATCGGGAGTCGCGCCATGGCTGGACCGCACGACGCTCCGACGGCCGCGCAACTCCTCGCGGCCGTCCGGGAGTTCCTCGAACGCGAAGTGGTCGCCGGCGCGACCGGCCGGCTCAAGTTCCACGGCCTGGTCGCCGCGAACCTGCTCGGCATGGTCGAGCGGGAGCTGGACCTCGGTGCCCGGCACGCCGCGGACCACACCGGGCGTCTGGCGGAGCTCGGCTTCGGCACCGACGGGCAACTCGCCTCGGCCATCCGCGACGGCAGTCTCGACGACCGGTACGC
>JBDSTJ010000256.1:0-2654 GCA_039928335.1 Streptosporangiaceae bacterium
CGGCGGGACCGGTCGCGAAGGCGACGTCCTGCCAGTCGGTGGTCAGCAGCATCAGTCGGCCACCACCCGGACGGCGCCCGGCAGGTATTCGCGCTGCCGGACGATCCGGTACCACCCTGAGGGCAGCACGATCGCGGCGTGCTCCTCATGGGAGAGCCGGCCGCCGCCGGGCAGATGCAGATAGTCGGGGCTCATCAGCCCGCCGTCACGCAGCAGCGTGCCCGGGGCCTGCAGAGCGTGGGCGTGCCCGGTCGCCTCGCCGAGGGCGAGCACCATCCGGCCCCGGTGGTCGCGGTCGGCGGGGACCAGCCCCGCCGGAACGGACTCCTCGGGGACGGGCACGATCAGGATGTCTCCTTGTCGGTACATGACTCGAACGTACCGGCGACCACTGACAGAACCGGGCCGCACGCAAGGAACGGCCGCCCCACCTGCGCGGGCGGCCGTTCCTGGGAGACTAGGACAGAGCGGGGCGGGCTCCGATGTGGCCGATGGCCTGGGTGGCGAGCCGGCAGCCGGCGGCGAGGGCCTCGGCCGGGGGCTTGCCGTCGAGCCAGGCGGGAAGGAAACCGGCGGCGAAGGCGTCGCCGCCGCCCGTGCCGTCGACGACCTTGTCGATCGGCTCGGCGTTGACCGTGATCGGCTCGGTCCTGCCGTTGGTGTACCAGAGTGCGCCCTCGGGGCCGAGTTTGATCACTACCTGGGGGTACCAGGCGGTGAGGACCTTGGCGGCGGCCTCGGGGTCCTCCCGGCCGGTGAGGGCCTCGGCCTCCGGGGCGCTCACGATCAGCAGCCGGGTGCCCTGCGTCCACTCGAAGAACGGCTCGGCCCCGGCCCGTTTGAGCGGCGAGGAGGAGCCGCCGTCGACCGAGATCGACATGTTGGCCTTGCCGGCCAGGTGCAGGGCGTGCAGTGCGGCCTGCCGGGAACCCTCGTTGAGCAGGGAGTAACCGGAGACGTGCAGGTGCGCGCCGGGGGAGAAGAGATCGGCTGGGATGTCCTCGGGAAGGAGGGCTGCGTTGGCCCCGGGGTCCGACATCATCGTCCGGTCGCCCTTGTGGGTGACCAGGACGACGCAGGTCCCGGTGGGCCGCTCGGGGTCCATCACGAGGCGGGCGTCCACGCCGTACCCCATGAGTTCCATGTCCCGGTTGCGGCCGGTGACGTCGGAGCCGCGGCGGCCGACGAAGGCGACCTCTACCTGCTCGACGGCCAGCCAGGCCGCGACGTTTGCCCCCGAACCCCCGCCGTGCATCGTCACACTCGCCGGTGTGTCGCTGCCTTTGGCCAGGGGGTACGCGGCCCGCGCCACGGCGTCGGTCATCAGATCGCCGACCACGACCACGCGTGTCATGACGTTTGTCACCTCGCTGTTACTGCCGGACTAGCTAAAGAAGAGCATGCACCATTCTGCCTGGACGTGTCGTTGACCGTAACAGCTCAGCCGCCGTCTGGGGGTCTCGAACGCGCAGCGAAGCCAGGTTCGGGACTTTGTAACCGCTCCGTAACAGGCATGGGTGATGGCCTACTCTCGAGTACGTGATTGCGTATCCAGATCAGTGGGAGGCGGACGTCCTCCTGTCCGACGGAGGGACCGCGCATCTGCGGCCCATCCGTGCCGAGGATCAGGAGCTCATGCGGTCCTTCTACACCCGGGTCTCCGCCGAGTCGATCTACTACCGGTTCTTCTCGCCGCGGCCCGAGCTGTCCCCGAAAGAGATCGTTCACTTTACCACCGTGGACTATTCCGATCGAGTCGCCCTGATTGCCACGATTAGTGATCAAATGGTGGGTGTTGTTCGCTATGACCGAACAAAGGAAGGCGACGCGGAGGTCGCCTTCCTGATCGAGGACGCACACCAGGGCCGCGGTGTCGGGTCCGTCCTGCTCGAGCACATCGCCGCCGCCGCCCGGGAACGGGGCGTGCGCCGATTCGAGGCGTTCGTCCTGCCGGCGAACCGCAAGATGTCCAAGGTCTTCAAGGACGCCGGCTACGCGGCCGAACAGCGTTTCGAGGACGGGGTGCTCCGGCTGATCCTCGACCTGGAGCCCACCGAGACCTCCGTGGAGGTCATGCGGGCCCGCGAGCACCGCGCGGAGTCCCGCTCCATCGAACGCCTGCTGTTCCCCCGGTCCGTCGCGGTGATCGGCGCGAGCCGGGACGCCCGCAGCGTCGGCCAGACGGTCTTCCGCAACCTGCTCAACGGCGACTTCACCGGCCCTGTCTACCCGGTGCACCCCACCGCCCGCGCCGTCGCGGGCGTCCGGGCCTACGCCACCGTCCTCGAAATCCCCGACGACGTGGACCTCGCGGTCGTGGCGGTTCCGGCCGAGAGCGTCCACGAGGTGGTCGCCCAGTGCGCGGGCAAGGGCGTGCACGGCCTGATCGTGGTCTCGGCCGGCTTCGGCGAGATCGACGCGGCCGGCCGGATGCGCCAGGTCGAGCTCGTCCGGACCGCGCGGGCCCACGGGATGCGCGTCGTGGGCCCCAACTGCCTGGGCATCGCCAACACCGACCCGGACGTGCACCTCAACGCCACCCTCGCCCCGACCATGCCCGGCCGCGGCCCGGTCGGGTTCTTCTCCCAGTCGGGCGCGCTCGGCATCGCGATCCTGCAGCGCACCGCCGAGCGGGGCATCGGCCTGTCGAGCTT
>JBDSTJ010000257.1:0-8725 GCA_039928335.1 Streptosporangiaceae bacterium
CCGCGCCCTTGGCCATCCCGCCGATCATGTAGCCGCCCTCGCCCCGGCGGAAGGAGATCTTGGCGACGGAGTCGGTGGTGCGGATGGCGTCGGCGGCGGCGAGGCCGCCGTCGCGGGACAGCTCGGCCGCGACGGTGCCGACGCCGGCCAGGAGCTCCTCCATGGGGAGCCGGTCGCCGATCAGGCCGGTGGAGCAGACCACGATCTCGGCGGCGGAGTCCTCGAGCACGTCCGCGACCCTCTCGGCCGTCAGGTGGGTGTCCTGGAACCCGGCGGTCCCGGTGCAGGCGTTGGCCCCGCCGGAGTTGAGGACGACTGCCCTGACCCGGCCGCCTGAGGTCACCTGCTGGGACCAGATCACCGGGGCGGCCTTGATCCGGTTGGCGGTGTAGACGGCCGCGGCGGCGCGGGACGGCCCGTCGTTGACGACGAGCGCGAGGTCTCGGTTGCCGTTGTCCTTGATCCCGGCGGCTATGCCGGCCGCTCTGAAACCCCGTGGTGCGGTCACGCTCATGCTGTCTGGTTCCCTCCGCCCGCGAGGCGGGCTGTAGGAGCGGGAGTCGTCACGGCGCCACTCCGAGGGTGGTGAGGCCGAGTTCTTCGGGGAGGCCCAGAGCCAGGTTGGCGGACTGGATCGCGCCGCCGGCCGTGCCCTTGGTCAGGTTGTCGATGGCGGCGACCACGACGATGCGGCCGGCCCGCTCGTCCAGGGCGACCTGGAGGAGGGCGGTGTTGGCACCGAGGGTCATCGCGGTGGCGGGCCACTGCCCTTCGGGCAGCAGGTGTACGAACGGCTCGTCGGCGTAGCAGGCCGCGTAGGAGGCGCGTAGGGCTTCATACGACAGGCCCGGCTTGGCCTTGGCGGTGCAGGTCGCCAGGATGCCCCTGCTCATCGGGGCCAGCGTCGGGGTGAAGGAGACCGTGACCGGCTCCCCCGCGACCGCGGACAGGTTCTGGGTGATCTCCGGGGTGTGCCGGTGGACGCCACCGACGCTGTAGGCCGACACCGACCCCATGATCTCGCTGCCCAGCAGGTTGGCCTTGAGCGCCTTGCCCGCCCCCGAGGTCCCGGAGGCCGCGACCACGACGAGGTCCGGCTCGGCCAGGTCGTCGGCGTAGGCGGGGAGCATCGCGAGGGTGGAGACGGTCGGGTAGCAGCCGGGGACCGCGATCCGCCTGGTCTCGGTCAGCAGCTTGCGCTGGCCGGGCAGTTCGGGCAGGCCGTACGGCCAGGTACCGGCGTGCGGGGTGTCGTAGAAATGAGTCCAGTCCGCCGGGTCGCGCAGCCGGAAGTCCGCACCGCAGTCGACGATCAGCGTGTCGTCGCCGAGCCGGGCCGCGAGCGGGCCGGACTGGCCGTGCGGCAGGGCCAGGAAGACGATCTCGTGGCCGGCCAGGGTCTCGGGGGTGGTCTCGGCGAGCACCCGGTCGGCCAGGGAGCGCAGGTGCGGCTGGTGCGCGCCGAGCCGGGAGCCGGCGCTGGAACCCGCGGTCAGGGTGCCTACCTCGAACCCGGGATGCCCTGCGAGAATGCGCAGCAGCTCACCGCCCGCATAGCCGCTGGCACCTGCCACCGCCGCCCGGATCACCATGGTGTTGCCCTTTCCTCACGATCAATGAGCAAGATTATGCATGAGTACGGAAGAGTATTCAACTAAATTCGCGAAGCTCCCAGCATGTGGACACCCCTCATCATGGGAGGATTCAGTCCTACCCGTGCAACCTTCTGAACTGCACGCGTGTCCTTGGATGAGAGGAGGTATGTGATGCGGAGCGGCTCCGGCTCGGACACCCAGTTCGAGGAGTTCGTGGCCAGCCGGTTCCCGGCGCTCTACCGCTACGCATACGTCCTCACCGGCAACCAGCACGACGCCGAAGATCTCGTTCAGGAAGCGCTGACCCGCACCGGGGTGGCCTGGAACCGGATCCGGCGCAAGGACGACCCGGAGGGCTACGTGCGGACGGCGATGGCCCGCATCATGGCCAACAAGTGGCGGCGGCCCAAGCTGGAGACCCTGGTCTCCGGGGTCCCCGAGGAGGTCGCCGACGACCCCGAGCTGGAGCGGATCACCGAGATGGACGGCCTGGACGCCGCCCTGTCGTCCCTGCCCGGCCGGATGCGGGCTGTACTCGTGCTGCGTTACTTCGAACAGCTCAGCGAAGAAGAGACCGCCCGCGCCCTGGGCTGCTCCAAGGGCACCGTCAAGAGCCAGGCGTCCCGGGCCCTGGCCAAGCTCCGGCTCAGCATGATTCCGCAGGACGACGTCGTCCGCGCACTTCAGGAGGACCGACGTGGAAGAGCTTGAGCGGATCGTCGCAGGCCGGCTGCGAGCACTGGAGGACGCGGTCCCCGCGCCCGGATCCCAGTCGGAGATCATGCGGCGGGTCAGCGGACAGGTGGTCGTCCGCCGCCGCAGGCGCAGAACCGCCGAGGCTGCGGGGGCCTGCCTGGTGGTCGCCCTGGCCGTCTCGGTCCCCCATGTCCTGGGCGAGGAGGAGCAGCAGTCCACACTGGTCCCCGGCCCCCTCGCCGGCGGACCCAGCGCCAGGCCGACGGCCTCGGCTGGCCTCGCCGACGAGGCCTGGGAGGATCTGCGGGCCGGCGGACCGAAGCCACCCGGCGGCCCGTCCGCGGCCGGCCTGGACAAGGAACAGAACCTGCAGACCGGTCAGGTCCTGTCCGCATTCGGCGTGGGCACCGACGGCACCGTGCTCGCTGAGGGCCTCAGCCACCTCAGCGACGGCACCGGAGTGCGCGACGGGCGGCTCTGGCGTGCCGACCTGACCAACGTGCTGAGCGCCCCGGTCCCGGTCGCCCAGCCCGCCGGGCTGTACGCCGCAGGCGGCGGCGACGGCCTCACCGTCTGGCCGGAACGGCGCGACGCCGGCTACCAGCTGATGTGCCAGGGACCCGACGGCCGTCCCGCCCAGCTCGGCTCCGCCGGAGTCCTGCGCGAACCGGCCGGCGGCTTCCACATCGACGAGGACACAACCGTCTGGACCGACGGGGCCGAGGGCGGCGGCCGCACGGTCTGGACCGCCAAGGGCTGCACCGGCCAGCCCCGGACCCTGGCTCGTGGCGGCTACGCGGCGGCTTTCTCCTACCCCTACGCCTACATCATGGAGACCCGGGACGACGGGCGCTTCACCGGCGATCTCCAGCGCCTCCAGATCGAGACCGGCGACAGCGAGAACCGCACGGTCCCGGCCGACCTGGTCGACGGCGACGCCGTCCTGTTCGCCGCGGGCGAGGACACCTTCTCGGTGAGCGACGGCACCAAACTGGTGATCTTCGATGCCGGCACCTGGAAGTCCAGGAAGATCAAGAAGCCGCTGCCCGCACGGGGCGACGGCCAGGCCAGCCTGACGGCCGGGGACGACGTGGTCGTCTACTCCATTCGGCCGGCCGACGGCCGCCAGGGGGACGACCACTCCCTCGTCTACCGGACGAAGAGCGCCAGTGCTCGGATCCAGCCCGGCGAAGCCTTCGCCAACGGACCCTGGCTGCTGCACCGCGTCTCGGGCGCCTACCGGCTGGACAAGACCCACAAATAGCCGAAGAGGGCCCCGCGGGGCCCTCTTCGTCGTCGCGACTAACCTCTCAGGCTCGCCCCGACGCGCTCGGTGGCCGCAGAAACGGCCGCCTCACGTGCCGTCGTGGTCTCCTCCGCGGTCAGCGTGCGGTCTGAGGCACGGAAACGCAGCGCGTAGGCCAGGGACTTACGGCCCTCGCCCACCTGCGCCCCGGTGTAGACGTCGAACAGGCGGATCGACTCCAGCAGCTCGCCCGCGCCGTCCCGGAGCGCGGCCTCGACCTCGGCGGACGGAACCGTGGCAGCCACCACCAGCGCGACGTCCTGGGTGGCGACCGGGTAGGTCGACACATGCGGGGCCATCGGCGTGCGGTCCGCGGGCAACCGCGACAGCTCCAGTTCGAGCGCGCAGGTGCGCGGCGGCAGCCCGTAGGCCTGGATGACCCTCGGATGCAGCTCCCCCGCATGGCCGACCAGGGTGTCGCCCACGTGCAGGGCGGCGCAGCGGCCCGGGTGCCAGGGAGCGTGCCGGTCCGCGGTGATCCGCAGCTCGACCCCGGCCTCACGGCCGATCATCCGGGCGGCCTCGACCGAGTCGGCCCAGCCCGCCGGACGGCCCCTACCCCACCAGCCGGCCGGCTCGTGCTGCCCGGCGACGACCGTGGCCACCCGCAGCGGCTGGTCGGGCAGCGCGGCCTCGATCGCAGCGAGCTGCCCGGCCGTCGGAGCCCGGTCGACCGGGAGCCGGGTCAGGGCCGGCGCGTCCGGCCGGGGCCGGAACACCAGCCCCAGCTCGTACAGGGCGAGGTCGGGGAAGCCCCGGCCCACGTTCCGTACGAGCGAGCGCAGCAGACCGGGCAGGAGCGTGGTCCGCAGCAGCGGCTCGTCCTCCGACAACGGGTTGACCAGGCGCAGGGCCCGGCGGCGCGCATCGTCGGCCGGCAACTGGAGGGCATCCCAGTCCCTCTCCGACACGAACGGGTGGTTGAGCGTCTCGACATGGCCCGAGGCCGCCAGGGCCCGGCCGGTCCGGCGGCGCAGGCGCTGGGCGGGGGTGAGCCCGCCGCCGGCCGCCGACCTGGGAGCCCGCTCGGGGATGGCGTCATAGCCCTCGAGCCGGATGACCTCCTCGGCAAGGTCGTTGGGGTCGTTGAGGTCGGGCCGCCACGACGGCGGGAGGACCGTCAGCGTACTGTCGCCGGTCACCGTGCAACCGACCTCGGTCAGCCGGCGCACGACGGTGTCCCGGTCGTAGTGCAGGCCCGCGACCCTGCCGGGGTGGTCGGCCGAGATCCTGATCGTGACCGGCTCGACAGGTGTCTCGGCCACGGTCACGCCGGGGACGATCTGCGCGCCGCCCAGCTCGGCGAGCAGCCGGGCCGCCCGCGCCGAGGCGTACCGAGGCAGCTCCCGGTCGACACCGCGCTCGAACCGGTAGGAGGCCTCCGAGTGCAGCTTGTGCCTGCGGACGGCACGGGCGATCGTGATGTCGTGGAAATGCGCGGCCTCCAGGACCAGCTCGGTCGAGGCCCCGTCGACCTCGGTGTCCAACCCGCCCATGGCACCGGCCATCGAGATCGGGCCCGAGCCGTCGGTGATCAGGAGATCCTCGGGGTCGAGCGTGCGCTTGACGTGGTCGAGGGTCTCCAACTGCTCGCCCGCCCGAGCGCGCCGGACCACGACCGGCCCGGTGAGCTTGGTGCGGTCGAAGGCGTGCAGCGGCTGGCCCAGCTCGAGCATGACGTAGTTGGTGACGTCGACGGCCAGGGACACCGGCCGCAGGCCGGCCCGGTGCAGCCGGGTCCTCATCCACATCGGCGTCCTGGCCTCGGGGTTCAGGCCGGTGACCGTGCGCAGCACGAACCGGTCGCAGCCGGACGGGTCGGCGATCGAGGCCGGATGGGCCACGCCGTCGTCGTCGAGGTGGAGCGCGGCCGGGTCGTGGAACTCCAGGCCGTAGGCGATGGCCGCCTCGCGGGCGATGCCCCGCATCGACAGGCAGTAGCCGCGGTCGGGGGTGACGGCGATGTCGAGCACCTCCTCGACCAGGTCCAGCAGCTCCAGCGCGTCCACCCCGACCGGGGTGTCGGCGGGCAGCACCAGGATGCCGTCGTGGTCGTCGCCGATGCCCAGCTCGCGCACCGAACAGATCATGCCCTCGGAGACCCTGCCGTAGGTCTTGCGGGCGGCGATGGCGAATCCGCCGGGCAGCGTCGCACCCGGCAGGACCGCGACGATGACGTCGCCCGCGGCGAAGTTGCGCGCTCCGCACACGATGTTCTGCGGCTCGGCGTTGCCGATGTCGACCTGGCAGTAGCGGATCGGCTTCTTGAACTCGGTGAGCTCCTCGATCGCCAGCACCCTGCCGGTGACCAGCGGACCGGTGATGTCGGAGGTCTCGACCGTCTCGACCTCCAGTCCGGCGGCGATGAGCCGGGCGGCCAGTTCCCGACCGGTCAGCGAGGCGGGGAGGTCAACGATCTCCCGCAGCCACGAAAGCGAGACCCGCATCAGATCTCCATCCCGAACGGGAGGGCGAACCGGACGTCGCCCTCGACCATGTCGTGCATGTCCTCGACCCCGTGCCGGAACATCAGGGTGCGCTCGCCGCCCAGACCGAAGGCCCAGCCACTGTAGCGCTCGGCGTCGACACCGCAGGCGGTCAGCACCCGCGGGTTGACCATGCCGCAGCCACCGATCTCGATCCAGCCCTCGGAACCGCAGGTGCGGCAGGGCACGTCGGCGTTGCCCACCGAGGCCCCACGGCACACGAAGCACTCCATGTCGACCTCGGCCGACGGCTCGGTGAAGGGGAAGTAGGACGGGCGCAGCCGAACCGGCAGGCCGTCGCCGAACATGCCCCGGACAAACGCCGCGATCGCGCCCTTGAGGTCGGCCATCGTCAGGCCCTCGTCGACGGCCAGGCCCTCGAGCTGGTGGAAGACCGGGCTGTGGGTGGCGTCGAGTTCGTCGGTGCGGAAGGTCTTGCCGGGCCCGACCACGTACACCGGCAGCTCACGCGACAGCAGCGCGCGGACCTGCATCGGTGAGGTGTGCGTGCGCAGCACCAGGCCGGAGTCCTCGGCCTCGACGTAGAAGGTGTCCTGCATGGCCCGCGCCGGGTGGTCGGGCTTGAAGTTCAGGGCGTCGAAGTTGAACCACTCCGCCTCCACCTCGGGGCCCTCGGCGACCTCGAAGCCCATGGAGACGAAGACGTCGGCCATCCGCTCCTGGATCATCGTGATCGGGTGGCGTGCACCCCGGGGAGCCCGGTCCCACGGCAGGGTGACATCGACGGTCTCCTCGACCAGGACGCGCTCGTCCCGCTCCGCCTCGAGCTCGGCCTGCCTGGCCTTCAGCGCCTGGGCGACCGCGCCGCGAGCGGACCCGATGCGTTTGCCGGCGTCGGCCTTGGCGTGCGGCGGCAGCGCGCCGATATCACGGTTGGCCAGAGCCAGCGGCGAGCGGTCACCGGAGTGCGCCAGGCGCGCCTCCTTGAGCTCGTCGAGGTCGGCCGCGGCCGTGATCGCGGCGAGGGCCTCGTCCCGGAACCGGTCGAGTTCTTCGGGCTTGAGCACGGTCACCTCGACCGGATCGTATGACTTGTTGGGTGCAGACATGTTGGTTCAACGACTCCTCGCGGGACTACCGCATGAGTTTAGTGGAGCTGGGCCAAGGGCGATTCAAGGAAGCCCGCGCGGAAGGCCCTAGGCGTAGTCAGGGGTCCCGGCGGGCACGGTAAATCGGAACTCGGCACCGCCGCCGGGGGCGCGCTGCACGGTGATCGTTCCACCGTGCGCCTCAACCAGGCCCTTGACGATGTAGAGCCCCAGGCCGGTGCCGGCCCGCCGGTTGCCGCGCCAGAACTGGCGGAACACCCGCTGGGCCGCCTCGGGAGGGATGCCCTGTCCTTCGTCACGTACCGACACGACCGCCCCCTCCTTCCGGTTGTCCGGCTCCACCACGATCGTGACAGTACCAGCGCCGTGCCGCACCGCGTTTTCGACCAGGTTGCCGAGGATCTGGTCGACCTTGTCAGGGTCAAGCCACAGCTCGGGCACCCCCGGCCGGACGTCCAGCCGGAACCGGTCCTCGGCGTCGCCCGCCGCGACCCGGCCGGTGATCACCTTGCGGGTCTCGGCGGCGAGGTCGACGACCTGCCGGCGGAGCTCCAGCCGGCCGGCCTCGATCCGGGACACGTCCAGCAGCTCGGTGATCAGCCGGGTGACCCGGTCCGCGTCGGCGTTGACCGTCTCGAGCATGACGAGTTTCTGGTCGTCGTTGAACCGGTGCCATTTGGCCAGCAGGGTGGCGGTGAATCCCTTGACGCTGGTCAGCGGGGACCTGAGCTCGTGGGCGACGGTGGAGACCAGGTCGGCCCGGTCGCGTTCGCGCCGGGCCCGCTGGGCGGCGTCGCGCAGCACGATCGTGAACCGCTGGACGCGGCGGCGGTCGTCGCGGAGATAGGCGGCGGTGACCAGGACCTCACGCCCGGTCGACAGGAACAGGGTGTGCTCGGGGTGCCGGGTCCGGGTGGCGAGGCCGCCATAGGGATCGACACACTTCCACCAGTCGCGGCCCTCGCCGTCGTTCATCGGCAGCACGTCGCGCACGTCCCGGCCCAGGGCGTGCTCGGGCGGGATGCCGGTCAGCCGCGCGGCCAGCCGGTTGAAGACGACCACCCGGCCGAGTACGTCGGCGACCACGAGCGCGTCGGGGAGATCGTCGGCCTGGAGACCCTGCTGAGGTTCGCGGGGGCCGGGCACCCGAGGTTCTGCGGTCGCAGGACGTCCGCTCACCTCGGCGGTGGACCTTTCTGAGCCCACGTCGGCCTCCTCCCCCACAGGGCCTTCAGGCCTCAGAGCCTAGCGGTCCGCCGACCCGGCACGGGACTCTGAAACCCTTACGGACAAGGGTTTTCCGGTCGGCTTCGGCTCTCTGCGACACCCGCCGGTTCTGCGGCGCACGGGGCCGGTGCGCCGTGACAGGAGCCGGGCGGGGCGTCCCCGGCGGCCCGCACGGTCGGCTCAGGACCGCTGGCCGTCCCGTGGTGCCCGCTGCCCAGCGAGCACAACTTGTCGCGGCGCTAGGCGTCGTTAATCGCGTCGTGATCTTCGATGAACCGAACGCAGCGGCGGTAATCTCCACGCTCCGGCCGGACATCTGGTGCAAAGGGGCAGACTATGCCGACC
>JBDSTJ010000258.1:0-3568 GCA_039928335.1 Streptosporangiaceae bacterium
TGGAGCGGATGACGGGAATCGAACCCGCGTAGTCAGTTTGGAAGACTGAAGCTCTACCATTGAGCTACATCCGCGAGGGACGGAGCCTCTCAGCTCCGCGCCACCCCGGTAGCGTACAGGCTTCCCAGGGGTTCGGTGAAACCGATTACCCCGGGCCGACCCCTGCAAGGATGACCGAGCAGGGGCCGGGCCGCTGGTCAGTCGCCTGTCCGACCCTCCACGAGGCTCGTGGAGGGTGTCGGTGTGGCCGTTGCGGCGGGCGGTTCGGCGGTCTCCAGGCAGAACCAGCCGGGTGCGTTCAGGCCAGATGTTTGACCAGACCCAGAAGGGTGGTCCCGGACGGCTGAAGGGAAATTTCGACCTCTCTGCGTGGTGTGAGGGCCAGGGGTAGCGGGCCGAATCGGGAGTTGACCCAGTCGTCGTCATAGAGCGTGTCCAGGTAGCGGTCTCCGAGGTCGGGGGCGATCGCCACGGCGGTGGAGCCGGGGGGCATGGACGGGCTGAGGCGGGAGACTGCGGCCAGGACCGACCCGGTGGAGCCGCCGGCGGCCACGCCGCGGGTGGCGGCCAGGAGACGGCACATCGCGACGGCCTCGGGTTCGGGGACCACGACCAGGTCGTCGATCAGGCCGGGGCGGAGGATCTCGGGGCGTCTGCTGGTGCCGAGGCCGGGGATGTGGCGGGGGGCCGGCGGGTGGCCGAAGGTGACGGAGCCTTCGGCGTCCACCGCGACGATCCTGGTTCGGGGTGAGTGGCGGCGGAAGTAGTCGGCGCAGCCCATCAGGGTGCCGGTGGTGCCTGCGCCGACGAACAGATAGTCGAGGTCGGGGAACTCCCGGGCAATGGCGGACGCCGTGCGTTGGTAGTGGGCGAGGGGGTTGGCCGGGTTGGCGTACTGGTTCGGCCAGTACAGACCGTCGTCGGCCAGGAGGCGGTCCCGGATGTGGTCCAGGCGGGTCTGGAGGAAGCCCCCGGCGGCGTCGCGGTCGGTGACCACGACGACCTGGGCACCGAAGGCCTTCATCAGGGCGATGCTCTGGCGGGGGGTGTTGGGGTCGGCGACGCAGGTGAAGGCGTAGCCGCGGGTGGCGCTGACCGAGCTGAGCGCGATGCCCAGGTTGCCGGAGGACGACTCGATGATCCGGGAGCCCGGGGCCAGCAGGCCCCGGTCCTCGGCGTCGTCCAGCAGCGCGACGGCGGTCTTGAGTTTGATCGAGCCGGCCGGGTTGAAGCCTTCGAGCTTGAGCGCCAGGTCGACGCCCGGCACCAGCCCGGTCAGGTCCAGGAAGAGGTCGTCGAGGATCAGGTCGCTGGCCCGTCGGAAGATCATGCTCAGCCTTCCTGGACCGCGAGGAGTTCCCTGACCTGATCGTCGCTCAGTTCCTGGACCTGCAGGTAGAGCTCGGCGATGGTGCCGAGGTCCAGCGAGGCCTCCCGGCCCGCGGCACCGACGAGTTCGGCCTGGGCGGCGACGGTCGGGGCCTCGAACATCACCCGGAGCGGGATCTCGACGCCGAGGTTCTCGCGCAGCGCCGAGGTGACCTGGGTGGCCAGCAACGAGTTGCCGCCCAGGTCGAAGAAGTCGTCCTGGGCACCGGCCCGGTCGACCCGCAGCACCTCCGCCCAGATTCCCGCCACGACCTTCTCCAGCGGGGTGCCCGGAGCGACGTAGGCGGTGCCGAGGACCGGCCGGGACCCGTCGGGCTCCGGCAGCGCGGCCGTGTCGACCTTGCCGCTGGTCGTCACCGGGAGCACGCCGAGGGGGGTGAACGACTCGGGCACCATGTGGTCGGGCAGCGTCCGACGCAGGAAGCCCCGCAGCTCGGTGACGGTCAGCTCGGGCACGGTCAGCTCCGCGCCGCCGGTGTAGTAGGCCGCGAGCCTGCCCTCGCGCAGGACCACGACGGCCGACCCCACCGCGGGGTGGGCCCGCAGCGCCGCGGTGATCTCGCCGAGCTCGACCCGGAACCCGCGGACCTTGACCTGGAGGTCCAGCCGCCCGATCCACTCCACCGAGCCGTCGCTGGTGAACCGCGCGAGGTCGCCCGTCCGGTACATCCGCGCGCCCGGCGGAACGCCGTGCGTTCCCGCGAACGGGTGCGGCACGTACCTGTCCGCGGTGAGGCCGGGCCGGTCGAGGTAGCCGCGGGTGATGCTCTCACCGCTGATGCACAGTTCCCCGGGGACGCCCACGGGCTGCAGCCGGCCGTGGGAATCGAGGAGGTAGAACCCGGTGTTGTCGCGCGGTCTCCCGATGAGCACCCTGGTGGTCTCCGGGGCGCAGTCGAAGCTCGAGTTCCACACGCTCGTCTCGGTCGGCCCGTAGAGGTTGACCAGCTTCGTGGCGGACCCGTCGAACACCCGGTGGAAGCGCCGGACCTGCTCGATCGGCAGCGCCTCCCCCGCGCAGAAGATCTGCCGGAGGCTCGCGGCGTCGGCGGCCAGCTCCGGGTCGGCTTCGAGCAGTTCGAGGAACGGCCCGAACATCGACGGGACGAAGTTCACCATCGTGACGCCGTGCCGCCTGATCGTTTCGACCAGGGCGCGCGGGTCCTTCTCCGCCCCTTCGGGCAGCAGCGCCAGCCGCGCACCGGCAAGGGCCCACCAGAACAGCTCGGGCACCGACACGTCGAACGAGACGGGCGTCTTCAGCAGGACGACGTCGCCGGAGCCGATCGGGTACCGGCGCTGCTGCCAGGCCAGCAGCTCGGTCGCCGACCGGTGCTGTGCCATGACGCCCTTGGGACGCCCGGTCGAGCCCGAGGTGTAGATCACGTAGGCGAGGTTGGAGGTCGAGACCTCGGTGGTCCCGGCCGGTGCCGAGGGCAGGTCGTCGACGAGGACCACCGGCCAGCCGGACGGCACCCGGTCGGCGAGCCGCCGCTGCGTGAGGAGGACCGCGGGGCGGGCGTCGTCGAGCATGAGCTCGATCCGCTCCTGCGGGTAGCTGAGGTTGAGCGGCAGGTAGGCTCCGCCGGCCTTGAGTACGCCGAGAACCGCGACCATGAGGTCGGCGTCGCGCTCGAGATAGAGCGCCACCGGCACCTCGGGGCCGACCCCCCAGTTCCGCAGCACGTCGGCGAGCGCGTCGGCCCGCCGCTCGTACTCGGCATAGGACAGCGACCCGCCGTCCCACACCAGCGCGGGAGCCTCGGGCGTGGCGGCGGCCTGGCGGGACACGATGTCGTGCAGGAGTACGTCGTCGAACGGCGCCTCGTTCTGGTTCCACTCGACCGCGACCTGCGCGATCTCCGCAGCGGTCAGGCAGGGCAGCTCGGACAGCGAAGTCCCCGGCTCCGCGACGGCCGCCGACAGCAGGGTGGTGAGATGGCCCCACCACCGCCGCAGGGTCGAGGCGTCGAAGAGGTCGGAGGCGAACTCCAGGAAGCCCTCGAACCGGTCGCCGGTCTGCCGAAGCTGCACGCTCAGGTCGCACTGCGCGCCACCGCGCTCGACCGGCACGGGTTCCACTTCCAGCCCGTGCAGGGACGCGGCCGGGGCCGGCCCGTTGTGCACGGTCAGCAGTACCTGCACCAGGGGGTTCCGGCCGAGTTCCCGGCGCGGCGCC
>JBDSTJ010000259.1:0-3097 GCA_039928335.1 Streptosporangiaceae bacterium
GTCCGACCGAACACCAGATTCGGCCCGTCCGGGTCCTTGGAATCCCGTACCGCTATCAGGTCGGGAAGACCCGCGACTTCGACGCAGTTGCCTCCCTCTGAGTCGCTGCGGGTGCACTTACGCCAGCGCACAGACGACCAGTCCGTGACCCTCACGTATCCTCCATGATCGTCTGGATCAGGTGCTCGGTTTCCTCCACAGACAGCGCGGCGGCCCTGATCACATTGAAGAGTACGTTAGCCCGCGCACGTCGTCTGGATCATTGAGCATCTGACCGTGGCCCTTGACGCCCTCCACGTACGCGACGTCGCCGACCTTTCCGCTACTCAGGACCTGGAACCCGCACGGCTGGAAGACCCCCGCGTTCCTCGGGATGATTTGGATGAACACCTTCGGTTCCGCTGCCAGGTCCAGGAGCTTCTTGCACTGAGCCGCGCGGACCGCGTCAGGGAGGTCTCGTATGACGGCCTCTCGGATGAGGAGGAACACGCACAGCCGATCTGCCTGATCGAAGAGCTTCTGCCTCTCCATCCGGATGGCTACCAGTTCCTCGGCCTTGTCCGGTCGCAAGCCCGAACTGAGCACCATGCGGGCGTAGTCGACGTCCTGAAAGAGCCCCGGAATGAGGAGTGGCTCGAAGATGCAGATTTCCTCGGCTTCCTTCTCCGCTTCAATCAGCGGCCGAAATCCGCTCGGGATCAGCCCTTGCCTCCGGGCCTCCACCATCTGCTCCCACAAGCGGCGAAACGTCCCGCCGGCTTTCCAGTAGGTGTCGAGATCGTCGGACAGTGGTTCGGAGGGGGCCTTCTCGTAGTTCTCCACCTTGGCGAGCCACTGCGGCGTACAGCCGAGCGCCTCGGCGAGCCGGTGGCGGGACAGCCCGGCCGCGTCTCGCCGGGCCCGCATCTCGATGACGAACGACTTCTGAGGGCCGATCGCTTCATTTCGCTGGGTTGCCATCGGGTACTCCCGGGTGTCAACCCCAGCGGTCCGGAGCGATCCCGAACCAGGAGGGGTGTCGTCGAGGGGTAAACGGTTCGTAGCCCACGGTAACTCCCTCTGGTGAAGGTGGTCACAGATTCCTGAAACCACTTCCCAGAAGGCACTCCGATGACCGACGACCTCACCGCCCTCGGCAGCCTGTACCCCGCCTGGTACACCCGCCGGCCCGCGAACGCCCCCTACGTCATCGCCACCCGCGACGACCGCACGCACCTCACCGACGCAGAACTCCGCGCCGGGCTCTCGATGACCCTCATCGAGGACACTCCCGAGGCCCTCAGCGAGGCCCTGGCCACCCAGCTCACCATCGAACGCACCCTGTGACGCTCCTGGGCACCATCGGCGCAGCCCTCCTGGCCCTCCTCGCCCTGGCCGTGCTGAGCGTCGTCGTGCAGCTCGCCAGCGGAACGACGGCCACGCGACCGGGTAGTGCCGGTGCGAGAGCTTCTTCACCGTCCCGACGACCGTGGTCGGTGATGACGTCGTCCCGACCCGCAACGGCCAGACCGGAGAACGGTAAGCAATATATTGCGCTTATTCGGATAGCATGGGCCCATGGACCCCTCACGGAAGGCCGCCTTCGGTCTCGACCCCGCAGTGCGCGCCTTCCGCGTCCTGCTGATGACCGGCCAGCGCCTGCAGACCCTGATGGACGAGCGCCTGCGCCCCGACGGGCTCACGACCCAGCAGGCCGCGCTGCTCACCGTCGTCGGGGCACTCGACCGGCCCTCCGTCACCGAAGCCGCGCGCGCCCTCGGCACCACCCACCAGAACGCCGCCCAGCTGGTCACGGCCCTCACCCGCAAGGACTTTCTGCGCACCGAACCCGATCCCACCGACCGCCGCCGCACCAGGCTCATCGCCACCGAGACCAGCGAGGCCTACTGGCATGAACGCGACCCCGCCGACTTCACCGCCCTCGCCGGCTGGTTCTCCCCGCTCACCCCCGCCGAACTCCAGACCCTCACCACCCTCGCCGAACGCCTCCTGCACACCCTCTCCGAAACCCCGCCTGAGCGGACCGGTCAGGGCCGGTCGTCCTAGGGGTTGGTGGGTCAGCGTTCGCCGGTCAGGTCCGCAGCGATGTCGCGGGTGCCGTAGCCCTCCGGGGCGGCGACCTCGACGATCGGCTCGGGGCGGTCGTCGAACTCCAGCCGCAGCACCTTCGCCATCGTCGCGTGCATCTCATACAGGCAGGTGATGTAGGTGAGGAGCAGGATCTCCTCGTCGTCGAGGTGCTCGCGCAGGATCGCGAACGTCGCGTCCGGGACCCGCCCGCCGTCGTACACAATGCCGTCGGTGTAGGCGAGGACGGCCCGTTCCAGCGGCGAGTAGCAGTCGGCGGTCTGCCAGTGCGGGATGCCCTTGACCTTGTCCTCGGGCACGCCGAGTGCGCGCAGTTGCTTGCAGTGCTGGGAGAAGACGAACTGGCTGCCGCGCGCCCAGCCGGCCCGGCACTGGCCGAGCTCGCGCAGGACGGGGTCGAGCTTGGCGTTGCGGTACAGCGCGAAACCGCTCACGGCGTGCCGGAACGCCTCCGGCGACTGGGCGAAGACCGTCCACCAGTCCCCGGGGGTCCCGGTGGCGGTGCCGTGGTCGACCGCCGGATCCCGGTCGGGCGCGAACAGGTGGTCGTAGAAGAACAGGATCCGCTCGTCGGTGACCTCGGCGCGGGGGACCTCTCGCAGGCGTGGCATCTGGTGCTCCTCTAGACCGGCGCGTGGGCGACGCGGTCGGCATTGGTCCTGGGCGGGTGGGAGACGTCGGTGTCGGTGAAGGTACGTGTCCAGCAGGCGAACTCCAGCAGGACGCCGTCGGGATCCTGGAAGTAGAACGACCGGACGAAGGTGCCGTCGTGCGGGTCCCGGCTGATCCCGGCCGGGCTGTCGTCGTGGTTGAGGATCGGGCTGACCTCGACGCCCTTGGCCCGCAGCTTCCGCCGGTACTCCTCGAACCGCTCCGGCGGCACATGGAAGGCGACGTGGTTCATGGATCCGGTCGCGCTGACCAGCTCACCCTGCTCGGGGCGGGTCTTGGGCGCGGAGAGGCCGGGAACCCCGTCGGGGGCGTCGGGGAACCAGAAGAACGCGACACT
>JBDSTJ010000260.1:0-3263 GCA_039928335.1 Streptosporangiaceae bacterium
CCGACCGCGAGGGCGGTCCGGTCAAAGCGATCTCAGCCGATCGCCAGGCCGGGCCGACCGGGCTCCTGCAGGTCCTCGAAGCCACCGGCGCGCTGCTCTGGGCGATGGTGCGGAGCACCGAGCCGACCGTCCTGGCCCACCATGCCTGGGGAAGGTCCGACCCCGAGGGCTTCGCGGCCATGGGCGTCGTCGAGACACTGCTGCACACCCACGACGCCGCCCAGGGACTGGGCCTCGCCTGGGAGCCGCCCGCAGACCTCTGCCGCCGGTCACTGGCCCGGCTCTTCCCCGACGCCCCCCTCGACACCGACCCCTGGGCCACCCTGCTCTGGTCCACCGGGCGCGGTGAGCTGCCCGGCCGGGCGCCGCTTGAGTCCTGGCGCTGGTTCTCGGCTCCGCGCAGTCCAAAGCCCGCCCCGATCGAGATCCTGCCACCCGCCGACGATCTGCTCAGCCGGACCGCCCAGGCCCGGGACCGCCACGACTTCCTTCAGCTGGGCGCGCTCGCCGAGGAGCTGTTGCGCAGCGCCCTCACCCTGAACGACGCCGGCCGACTCGCCCTGGCCCTGCAGTGCGTCCAGGAGACGGCCACCGGGCTGGGCGACTACCCACGCGCCCTCGCCGTCACCTCGGCCTGGCTCCGGGACGTCGCCGCCCAGCGCCGCCGCGACTTCGAGGCGGCCTGCCTGCACAGCTGGGGCGTGTTCGCCGGCCGGGCCGGTGACGTCGCGGGATCGCGCCGGGCACTCGAGCAGGCGGCCGCCATCGCGGTGCAACTCGGCGACCTCGTCCAGGAGTCGGCGAGCGGCTACGAGCTGGCTTTCGCCGCCGAGCAGCACGGCGACGTCCCGGGAGCCGAGATCCTCTACACCCGGGTCCATCAGATCGCGCTCCAGCTGGGCGACCGCGCCGACGAGGCCTACGCGCTGTACGGCCTGGGTCGGTGTGCGCTGGAACGCCACGACAAGGCCCGTGCGGAGTATCTGCTGGAGCTCGCGATCGACATCGCCGAGCAGCTCGGCAACGAGGAGCTCCAGCAGCTCATCGCCGACGACCTGATCGCCATGATCGGACGCAGCCGCCGATAGCAGGGCACATGGCAGTATGTGGGCTGTCATGCCGCCCTTGCCCCCGCTACGCCTGGTGCGCGCCTCGGTCTTCGCCGCCGTGGGTGTGGCCCTGGCCTGTCTGGCCCACCTGACCGCGTCCGGTGAGCCGGTGGCGCCCTGGACCGCCGGGGCGGGTTTCGTCGGGGCGCTGGTCTTCGCCGACCTGCTGGCCGGGCATGAGCGCTCGCTCTGGACGATCAGCGGCGTGCTGGTCGGCGGGCAGTTCGCCCTGCACTCGCTCTTCGCCGTCGGGCAGTGCCGGCCGCACCCGGTGGTGGTGCACGACGACGACGCCGGGCCCGGCATGACCCTGGCCCACCTGCTCGCGGCGCTGGCCGCGGCCTGGTGGCTGCGCCGCGGCGAACGCGCCGTCTGGGCGCTGGCCCGCAGGGCCTGGATCCGCCCCCTCACCCTGTCCGGCGGCCACCGCACGGGCGCGGAACCAGCCCGGTTCGCCCACCGCTCTCCGGACGCTCCCCCGGCGGTGACGCTGCTCCGGCACGTGCACGCACGCCGAGGGCCCCCGGGTGTTCCCGCACTGAGGTGAACTCCCGTGATTCCCCCTCCTGAGAGAAGCAGCATCCACATGAGCAAGCCGAACGCCAGGAAACGCCAGCGGGCCGACGCGCTCCGGGCCGAGCAGGCCAGACTGCGCGCCGCCCGAGAACGCCGCCAGCGGCGCCTGATGATCTTCGGTCCGATCGTGGTCGTGGTCGCGATCGTCGCCGCGATGGTCGGGGTCAAGGTGCTGGGCGGTGACCCCACGCCGCCCCCCGTGTCCGACCCCGCCACCCAGGCCGCCACCATCGCCAGGCTGACCTCGCTGCCGGCCGCGACCCTCGAGACCGCCGGGGCCCCCGGCAAGGCGGTCCTCACCCCGATCAAGGGCCAGCAACCGCTGACCGACCAGGGCAAGCCCAAGGTCCTGTACGTCGGGGCCGAGTTCTGCCCCTACTGCGCCTCGCAGCGCTGGCCGTTGATCGTCGCGCTGTCGCGGTTCGGTACCTTCACCGGTCTCGCCGAATCGCACTCCTCCAGCAGCGACGTGTTTCCCGACACCTCGACCCTCACCTTCAAGGACGCCGCCTACACGAGCACATTCCTGAGCTTCACACCGGTGGAGACCGCCGATGCCGAGGGCAACCGGCTGCAGAGCCCGACCCCGGCCGACGACGCGGTCTTCAAGAAGTTCAACGCCCCGCCCTATGTCGACAAGGACTCCCAGGGCTCCATTCCGTTCATCGACTTCGGCAACAGGTTCCTGACCTCGGGCGCGAGCGTGTCACCCGAGCTGTTCAAGGGCCTGGACCACGCCACGGTCGTGGCGCGGCTCACCGACCCGTCGAGCGACCTGGGCAGGCAGGCCGGTGCGGCGGCCAATGCGATCACCGCCGGGCTGTGTTCGCTGACCGGCGACAAGCCCGCCGAGGTCTGCACCGGCAAGGTCGTCGCCGGCCTCAAGGGGGCCCTGGATGCGGGACGATGAGGCCCGCTGGGGGCTGATCGCGCTGGTGCTCTCGGTCGCCGGGCTGGCCGTCTCGATCTACCTGACGGTCGCGCACTACGCCGAGCCACAGCTCCTGGCCTGCTCCGAGAGCGGAACGATCAACTGCGCCAAGGTCACGACCAGCCCGCAGTCGGTCATCCTCGGCATTCCCGTGGCGGTGCTCGGGCTGCCGTTCTTCGTCGCGATGACCGGCCTGAACCTGCCGGTGTTGCGGCGCGGTCCCGGCTGGCTGCCCACCGCTCGGATCGGCGCGGCCACGGTCGGCATCCTGTTCGTGCTCTACCTGGTGTACGTCGAGCTGTTCGAGGTGGAGGCCATCTGCCTGTGGTGCACCTCGGTGCACCTGCTCACGTTCGTCCTGTTCGGGGTGACGCTCGCCGGGGCACAACGCAGAACAACAGTCTGAGCCGGGGGACGACCGGGAACCACCCCGCCGTCCCCCCGCCATCACCTCAGCACTGACGATCTGCCCCGTTTCGCATGATCACTTGCTGAGCAGGACTCAAAGCATGACCTTCATCGATGCCGAGGACGGCACGCAGATCTTCTACAAGGACTGGGGCACCGGGCAGCCGGTCGTCTTCAGTCACGGCTGGCCGCTCAATGCCGATGCCTGGGACGACCAGCTCGACCTGGTGGCCTCGAAC
>JBDSTJ010000261.1:0-6826 GCA_039928335.1 Streptosporangiaceae bacterium
CGGCCGAGTCTGAGGGCGAGCCCGGCGACCGTGGGGGCCTCGAACAGCGACCGGATCGAGACCTCGACGCCGAGCACCGACCGGACCTTGCTGACCAGCCGGGTCGCGGTCAGGGAATCGCCGCCGAGGTCGAAGAACGAGTCGTCCACGCCGACCCGGCCGAGACCGAGGATCTCCCCGAACACGCCGCAGAGGATCTCCTCCTGCGGGGTGCGCGGTCCCCGGCCGGAGCCGAGGCCCGGGTCGGGGGCGGGCAGCGCCTTGCGGTCGAGCTTGCCGTTGGGGGTGAGCGGCAGCGCGGCCAGGACCACGACGACCGGCACCATGTAGTCCGGCAGGGTCGCGGCGGCGAACCGGCGCAGCTCCCGGTCATGCGGCCCCTCGCCGACAACGTAGGCGACCAGGCGGCGGTCACCGGGGTGGTCCTCGCGGGCGACCACGGCCACCTGAGTGACCGAAGGGTGTCGGGCCAGGGTGGTCTCGATCTCGCCGAGTTCCACCCGGAACCCGCGGATCTTGACCTGCTCGTCGGCGCGGCCGAGGTACTCCAGGGTCCCGTCGGGCAGCCAGCGCACCAGGTCGCCGGTCCGGTACATCCGGGCCCCCGGCTCCCCGAACGGGCAGGCCACGAACCGGTCGGCGGTCAGGTCGGGACGGCCCAGGTAGCCGCGCGCCAGCAGGATGCCCGAGACGTACAGCTCCCCGGAGACGCCGACCGGGACGGGCCGCAGCGAGCCGTCGAGCACGTACGGGCGGCTGTTGCGGAAGGCGTGGCCCAGGTTGGACCGGGCCCCGGGCAGCAGCGGCCCGTTGAAGAAGTCGATGCTGGCCTCGGTCGGGCCGTAGAAGTTGCGTGCCGTCAGGTCCGGCAGGTCCGCGAGCTCGTCCCACAGGGCCTGGCCGACGGCCTCACCGCCCAGCAGGACGGTGCGCGGGGCGACGCCGAGCTCGCGCAGCGTCTGGAAGTGCGACGGAGTGGTGTTGATCAGGTCGATCCGCCGGTCCGTGACATAGGCGGCGAAGGCATCTCCGTCCCGGCGGGTCGCCTCGTCGATCACGTGCAGTTCCTGCCCGAAGGCCAGGCACATCAGGCCGTGCCAGGACGTGTCGAAGGAGAACGACGCGGTGTGCGCGAAGCGGATCCGGCGGCCGGCCCGGGCCACCTCGGGACCCCAGAACTGCGCGGCGTGGCCGTCGTGGTAGTTGACCAGGCCGCGGTGGGTGACGACGACGCCCTTGGGGCGGCCGGTCGAACCGGAGGTGTAGATGACGTACGCCGCGTTGTCCGGGCTGACGGTCAGGTCCGGGTCGTGCGCCGGGCGTCCGGACACCTCCGCCCACGACGGCGTGATCTCCAGCACCGGGGCGGCGTCGGCCAGCATGTGGGCGATGCGGTCCTCGGGGTAGTCGGGGTCGATCGGCAGATAGGCCGCCCCGGCCTTGAGCACACCCAGGATCGCCACGACCAGCTCCGCGGTGCGCGGCAGGCGCACCGCCACGAGCTGCTCGGGCCTGACTCCCCGGGCGATCAGCTCGTGGGCGACCTGATTGGCGCGGGAGTTCAGCTCGGCGAACGTCAGCGTGCCGTCGACGGCGACCAGCGCCGTCTCCGGCGAGCCCGCGCGCGCCTCGAACAGCTGGTGGACGGTCAGGTCCGAGGGGTCGGTCCGCTCCCCCGCCCAGTCGGTGAGCACCGACCGGCGCTCGGCCTCGGTCAGCAGGGCCAGCCCGCCGACGGGCTGCTCGGTGTCCTCGACGACGGCCTCGAGGAACAGCCGGACCCGGTCCAGGATCCGGACGGCGTCGACCTGGTCGTACACGTCGGGCCGGTAGTGCAGGCGGAGCGACAGCCGCTCGCCCGGCGCGGCCACGAACGACAGCGGGAAGTGGGTGGCGTCGTAGGACTCGACCCCGGTCAGCCGGAGGCCGTTCAGCACACCGTCCATCGAGGACGGGTCGAACGGGTAGTTCTCCAGCACCGTCATCGTGTCGAAGAGCATGCCGTTGCCGGTGGCGCGCTGGATCTCGGTCAGGCCCAGGTGGTGGTGGGCCAGCAGCTCGGTCTGGTCCTCCTGGAGGCGTTCCAGCACCTCGGCGATGGTCTCGCCGGGGCCGAACCTGACCCGGACCGGCAGGGTGTTGATGAACAGGCCGATCATCTGTTCGACCCCGGGCAGGTCGGCGGGCCGACCGGAGACCGCCGCGCCGAACACCACGTCGTCGCGGCCGGTCAGCTGGCCCAGGACGACGCCCCAGGCCGCCTGCAGCAGCGTGTTGACGGTGACCCCGTGCCGGCGGCCGACCCGGGTCAGCTTCTTGGTGATCCCCGCGTCGAGCTCGACGAGGGCCCGGTCGGGCAGGACCGGCGGGAGGTCGGCGGCGTGCGGGGCGGCCAGGGTCGGCTCATCGACCCCGTCGAGCGCCTGCCGCCAGGCCGCCTCGGCCGCCTCGCGGTCCTGTCCGGCGAGCCAGGCCAGATAGTTCTTGTACGGGGTCGCGCGCGGCAGCCCGGCGTCCTGACCGCCCGACAGGTAAAGCGCGAACAGTTCGGTGGCCAGCACCGGCGTGGACCAGCCATCCAGCAGGATGTGATGGTTGGTGAAGACCAGCTTGAACGAGCCGGGCAGCCTGATCAGCACCCACCGCAGCAGCGGCGGCTCGGACATCTCGAACCGGTGCGCCCGCTCGGCCGTGATGATCTCCCGGGCCTGCGCCTCGTCGGCGGCCGAGACCTCGAACCAGGGCAGGTCCACGTGCCTGGGGATGATCTGTACGGGATGGCTGAGGTCCTCGTGCCAGAACGCCGCCCGGAGGTTGGAATGCCGGCGCAGCAGCGTCTCGGCGGCGGCGCGCAGGGCCGGAACGTCCAGCGGGCCCTCGAGATCGAGCACCAGTTGCGCGGTGTAGACGTCCTGCTGGTCGCCGTCGAGCAGAGCGTGAAAGAAGAAACCCTGCTGCAGCGGTGTCAGTGGGAGAATGTCCTCGGGAGATCCGTTCAACGCCGTGTCCCTCCGGAATTCCGGGTCAAAGGCAGCATTCCGCCGGGGCCGGCCGGCCGAAAATGCTTCGCCATTCCCGTACGCGCGCGCAGGGAATCAGAATATGGAGGAACTTCAGGAGACGACATAGGGAATTGCTTTCGCGGTCAGGGGGAGTTTGATCTGTACGCGATGAAATTGACCATCAGATGGACCGCCGGCCGATGCCCCTTTCCGCCGCGCACACGACCAATGCCATCGGTTCACAGGGGCTCGACGCCCGGTCGCCGCCATTGCCCGATGGCCGGCCGAGCATGTCTTGCCCGCAACCCGTGGGAAAGCCCCCGGAGGCTTACTTATTGCTAGCAATGCCACAGTTAACCAGGACGCAACATGCTACGCAATCCCCTAGTAAGTGGAACTTACCGGGCATGATTACTCACTCAGGTGACAAGAAACGGGCTAGGTAACCAGGTGGTCACGGCCGTGTTCATCACGCCTTGAGCCCCCGTTCACGAGACCTCGTGCACCACGACCGCGACCGCGCCGACCGAGGGATGGCGCTGCAGGACCGCCTCGATCTCGCCCAGTTCCATCCGGACACCGGAGATCTTCACCTGCCGGTCGACCCGGCCGAGGTACTGCAGTGGCCCGTGCGCCAGGGTCTTCACCGCATCGCCGGTCCGGTAAAGACGCCTGGTCAGAGCCGGTTCCTCACCGAACGGCGACTGGAAGAACGCCTCCCGGGTCCGGTCCGGGCTGTGCAGGTAACCCCGGCCCACGCCGGTGCCGCCGACGAACAGCTCACCGGTCTCGCCGCCCTCGCAGGCATACCAGCCGTCGTCCTCAAGGCGCAGCACGTAGAGATCGGTGTTGATCACCGGGTCGCCGATGGGCAGCCGGAGCAACTCCAGGTCACCCTCCGTCACGACGTGGTGGGTGACGTCGTCCGAACACTCCGTCGGGCCGTAGGCGTTGACGAGACCGGCCTGCGGCATCTCCCGCAGCCAGCGGCGGGCCACCTCGGTGGGCAACTCCTCGCCGGTCGCCAGCATCCAGCGCAGCCCGCCGAGCCGCCCCTGCCCCGGTGTGGCCGCGAGGTCGTCCAACAGCAGCCTGACCATGGTCGGGACCAGTTCGACGACCGTGATCCCCTGGCTGTCGACGGCCTCGGCGAAGGCGATCGAGTCGTAGGAGACCTCGTCGCCGAGCACATGCACCTGGCCCCCGACGAGCAGGGGACAGAGCATCTGCCAGAGGGAGATGTCGAAGCCGAGCGGCGCGGTCTGGGCCAGCACGTCGGTCCCGGTCAGCCCCAGGTCGACGATCTTGGCCATCAGGTGGTTGACCATGCCCTGGTGCTCGACCACCGCACCCTTCGGCTTGCCGGTCGAGCCGGAGGTGAACAGCACGTACCGGGGCTGGTCCCCGGTCAACAGCCGGGCCTCGCCCTGCCAGGGTTCGCAGGTCAGCGACTCGTGCGCCCGCACCAGCCGGACCCCGGCAGCCTGCGCTCCGACGGCAAGGGCGGGCGTGACCGGGCCGGGATCGGTGTTCAGCAACAGGACGGCGCCGGCCTGCCCGAGCACGTCGGCCACCCGGTTGGCGGGCCAGGTCGTGTCGGCCGGCACGTACACGGCCCCGACGAGCTCGATCGCGAGGAACGCCGCGATCACCGTCACGTTCCGTACTCCGCCGACCGCCACGACCGCACCGGGGACGACCCCCTCGCGCTCCAGCAGGGTAGCGATCCGGCGCGCCTGGGCCGCCAGTTCCGCATACGACAGCGCCTGCAGCTCGTCGCGGACCGCGGGACGGTCGCCACCTGCGGCGATGCGCTCCACCCGAGTGATCACCGGATCGGACAGATCAACGGGATGCGACCGGCTCAGGGCGAGCTTCTTGGCCCGCGCGATCTCCGACTCGGAGATGGGCAGTTCCGGCAGCGCTTCCTGATCGAGCAGGCCATCCAAGATCGTCACGAGACCGCTTCCTAGCGTCCGGCAATAGCCGCTTTTGGGTAGTTAAGAGGATAGACGGGGCTTGCAGGGCATGTTGCCCTACTGTACGGTAATCTCGCCACGGTGATCAGGGTCACTCGCTGACAAGGAGGAACCCGCCAGGAGAGTTTCGGAACGCTAGCAGAGGCGCGGGGCCGAATTTATCCGGAGCCCATGCCTCGGCCTTCAGCCGAAGGGGCGCACCATTGCAAAAGTACAAATGGCTGAAGGCACGCAGCTAAAGTCCGACAGGGCAGGCGGTTCTTTCCAATCCCGGGCGACCGTTCGGACTTCTCCGACCGGTCACCGTCATTCGGTTGTTGTCATACAGAGGGTGTCGGCAACGTGCCTATTATCAGCTCCCCACAAGAGTTCAACGTCGAGGACCTGTACGTGGACCTGCGGTCCACGCTCGGGTCCCCGCTGTTCTTGAAGTGCGAGGGCTTCAACTTTGCAGGCTCGGTGAAACTCAAGGCCGCAGCCGAGATGGTGGACGCGGCCGAGCGCAGCGGAGTGATATCCGAGGGCTCTGTGCTGGTCGAATCCTCCTCGGGCAATCTCGGTATCGCCTTGAGCATCATCGCCGCCAGCAAGGGCTACCGGTTCCTGTGCATCACCGACCCGAGGTGCAACACCGCCTCACAACGGGTCATGCGGGCCCTGGGCGCGGAGGTCCGGGTCATCTCGCAGCAGGACGCCAACGGTGGCTACCTCGAAAGCCGGATTCGCTACGTGCGCGACCTGTGCGCCTCCAGCGAGCGGTACGTCTGGCTGAACCAGTACGCCAACCCCGACAACTGGCGGGCGCACTACCGGCACACCGCCCCGGCCATCGCCGCGCGGTTCCCGGACCTGGAGGTGCTGTTCGTCGGAGCCGGCACAACCGGCACACTGATGGGCTGCGCCCGTTACTTCAAGGACCACGACCTGCCGGTGACGATCGTCGCCATCGACGCGGTCGGCTCCGTCACGTTCGGGGGGATCCCCGAGCGCCGGATGGTCCCCGGCCTGGGCACGAGCACCCGGCCGGAACTGGTCGACGAGTCCTACATCGACGATGTCGTGCACGTGGCCGAACCAGACACGATCAAGACATGTCATAGCCTGGCAGCCCGTGGTTTCCTGTTCGGCGGGTCCACCGGCACCGTGGTGAGCGGAGCCGTCCGGTGGCTCGGCGAGAAGTACCCCGGTGAAGAGCCCGTGGCCGTCGCTATCTCCCCTGATCTCGGCGAACGCTACCTAGACTCGATCTATGAGGAGGGGTGGCTGCGGGAGAACTTCGGCCACCTCGACCTGACCTGACCTTCTGTTTTGGAGTCCTCCCGATGACCAACTCCCCCTCCTTCTCCGTGATCTCCGGCGAACAGGTGCACAACGCCCTGCACGGCAGGGAGAAGCAGCTCACCGCCATGGTAGAGGCCGCCTACCGGCTGCACGGCGAGGGCCAGACGGTCAACCCCGACTCCTACTTCCTGCGCTTCCCCGACGACCCGTCCTCGCGGATCATCGCCCTGCCGGCCTCGGTCAAGGGCGACGTGGACGTACACGGCATCAAGTGGATCTCCAGCTTCCCGGCGAACGTGGCGGCCGGGATCCCGCGCGCCTCGGCCGTGCTGATCCTCAACGACACCACGACGGGCTACCCGTTCGCCTGCCTGGAGAGCTCGATCATCAGTGCCGCCAGGACCGCGGCGTCGGCCGCCCTGGCCGCGCTCACCCTGGCCGGTAGGCGCGGGGTCACCCCGCGCCGGGTCGGCTTCGTCGGGGTCGGGCTGATCGCCCGCTACCTGCACACCTATCTGGCCGGCAACGGGCTCGCCTTCGACGAGCTGGGGATCTTCGACCTGT
>JBDSTJ010000262.1:0-2539 GCA_039928335.1 Streptosporangiaceae bacterium
TGAGCCTCACCCCGGGCAAGTACTGCGACGGATGCGGCGCCGATGTCGTCGGCCGTGGCGCGGGCGCCTGTAGCTGCGCAGGAGGGCCGACACTGCCCCCTCCTGCCGAGCAGGCGGCCGACGCCGGACCGGTCGAGAACACCGGCGAGCGTGCGGGCAAGGGTGAGGGCAGGGGCCCGTCTCAGTCGACGCAGCTAGTGAAGGTCGGCCGGGACCGGTTCGAGCTGTTCATGTCCGATGACGGCCGCCCCTACGCCGTGCGTAAGGACGGGCCGAACCTGGCGCTGTCGCTGCGCGGTAAGGCCGGCCTGCGGTCGACGCTGGCCCGCATCTTCGCCCAGGAGCAGAGCAACACCGCGGCCTCACAGTCGGCGCTGGCCGACGCCATGACGGTGCTCGAGGGGTTCGCCCAGGACGCCGAGCCACGCGTCCCGCACCTTCGCACGGCCCGGGACAGTGACCGGATCGTGGTCGACCTCGGCACCCCGGACGGCCGGTGCGTCGTGATCGGCCCGGAGGGTTGGAGCCGAGAGGACCGGTCGCCGGTTCTGTTCCGCCGGTCCGGGGCGATGCGCGCGCTTCCTTCCCCGCTGCGTGACGGTGACGGCCTGGCCCGCCTGGCGGGTTTGCTGAACATGGACGAGCAGCGGTTCCGGCTCCTGGTCGGGTGGCTGGTCGCCGCGTTCATCCCCGACCTGCCACACCCGATCCTGACGTTCCGGGGCGAGCAGGGAACGGGCAAGTCCAAGTCCGCGCAGATGGTCATCAGCATCATCGACCCGTCCGGCGCTCCCAAGCGGACCGCGCCCCGCGACGTGAAGTCCTGGGGCGTCCAGGCCTTCAACTCCTGGGGGCTGTGCCTGGACAACATCTCCCACGTCCCGGACTGGCTGTCCGACGCGCTCTGCAGGGCGGTCACGGGTGACGGCATGGTCGACCGGGCCCTGTACTCCGATGACGACGTGATCGTTCTGGAGTTCCGGCGGGTCCTGGCCCTCACCACGATCGACGCCGGCGCGCTCGCGGGCGACCTCGCCGAGCGGCTCCTGACCATCGAACTCGACCTCATCCCCGACAGCGAGCGCCGCGAGGAAGCCGAACTCGACAAGGCCTATGCCGACGCGCACGCGGGCATCCTCGCCTCGCTGTTCGACCTGCTCGCCGAGGTCCTCAAAGCCCTCCCGGACGTCGTGCTGACCGAGCGTCCACGCATGGCCGACTTCGCCCGGATCCTCGCCGCCGTCGACCACGTCCGGGGCTGGGACACCCTCACCGCCTACAAGGCGGGAGCCCGAGACGCGATCTCCGATGTCCTCGACGGCGACCAGTTCGCACAAGCCCTGGTCGAGCTGGTCGACGGCCACAAGGGGCAGGAGCTGTCGAGGACCTCGGCGCAGATCCTCGAGCTGATCACCCCGGACCGGCCGCCCAAGACCTGGCCCAAGGACGCCACCCGCGCGGGCGGGCGGATCAAGCGCCTCGCCCCCGCGCTGCGCGCCATCGGGATCGAGGTCGACGACACCCGGCGCGGCCCGGCCCCCAAGCGGCAGCGGCTCCTGACCCTGACCGCGACGGCCGAGCGGATCGCAGTGACCAGCAAGGAACCGGAGAGAAGGCACGATTCAGCGTCCACAGCGTCCACCCACGCCGAAAACAGCTCCCTGACCAGCGCATACGGGGTGGACACTGGCGAACGGCCCGCAGCGTCCACCCCCGCGGGCCACCAGGTCGTGATGGACGCTGGGGACACTGGCATGGACACTGCCGCCCGCGCAGCGTCCACCCCTCACACTGCCTCTGACCTGCCCGGATATGCGGGGGTGGACGCTGTGGACGCTATGGACGCTGGAATGCAGTCTGTCTCTGATTCCGGCCTCGACATCGACCCCCACATCTGCACGGCGTGCGGCGAATACATGCCGGTGATCCAGCCCGGCCACACCACGCACCCGAGTTGCTGACGCATGACCACCTCGACGACGCCTGACCACCAGGCCGCCGCCGCACAGGCCCGGCTGCTCGCCGACAAGGCCGTGTCCGGGTCGCTGCAGCGCAAGGCCGCCGGGTGCGTCGTGGTGGTGCTCGCCATGTCCAAGACCGTGGCGGGTGCCCGCAGGCTCATCCCCGAAATCCCCCTCGACGACGTCCGCCAGGCCGCCGGCGAACTGCTCGACCAACTCACCCAAGGAGAAATCACGTGAGCAGCAAGATTCCCGCCCCCGGTGCAGAGGACCTCTGGCCGCACGTCGCGCAGCTGGTCGACCCGGGCGGCGAACTGGACGGCGAGATCGTCGTGGGCCCCCGGGTGCTCGGCCTGCTGATCGCCCCGTCCGTCGACGAGTTCATGAAGGTCTGGGCCGAGCAGGAGGAACGAATCTCCTCGGCGATGCTGGCCGGCCGCTTCGAGATGCCCAAGGAGTGGGAGCAGGGAGCCCGACGCCGGTCCAAGGAGCTGCAGGCCCGCTACAACAGTCTGAACATGGTCGACATCCTGCGCGGACTGCACCGCGAGTACGGCGTACTCCCCCAGGGCGTGTGA
>JBDSTJ010000263.1:0-3315 GCA_039928335.1 Streptosporangiaceae bacterium
TCTTCAAGGCGATGACCGGTGAGGTGTCCCTGACCGGGCGGGTCCTGCCGATCGGCGGGGTGAAGCAGAAGCTGCTCGCGGCCCACCGGGCCGGCATCACGACCGTGCTGATCCCCAAGCGGAACGAGCCCGACCTGGACGACGTCCCGGCCGAGGTCCTCGCCCAGCTGACGGTGCACGCGGTGTCGGACGTCCGCGAGGTCCTGGCGATCGCGCTGGAACCGGCGCACGCCGAGGTCCTGGCGGCCTGACCCCGCACGTGCGAGGCCCCGCGAGAGCGGGGCCTCGTCGCGTTCTACCGGGGGGTGAGCCGGAAGATTCGGATCTCCCGTTCGATCCGGGCCTGGTACTTGTTGTAGATCGGCCAGACCCGGTTGAGCTCCGCCCAGGTCCGTTCCCGGTCCTCGCCCTCCAGCAGCCGGCCGACCACCTGGTAGCTCTTCTTGCGGTACTCGACCTTGGCCTCGGGGGTCTTGATCAGGTTGCCGGTCCAGGCGGGGTGTTTCTCCTGGCCGAAGTTGCTGCCGACGACGATCCAGCCTTCGCCCTCGGGCATGCACAGCAGCGGGGACAGCCGTTCCTGGCCGCTCTTGGCGCCGATGGTGGTCAGGTAGAGGCTCGGGACCAGGGACTGGCCGAGCATGACCTTGCCCTTGGTGAGTTTGTGCACGGTGCGGTCGAGCGGGGGGACGATCTTCGGGCCGACCTTGGCGAACCAGGCGGCTCCCGAGATCTTCTGGAAGAGCGGGCCGAAGAGCCGTTGCGTCAGGGACGGTCGCTGCGAGCCGAGGGCGGACATGTGTGTGCTCCTGGGGGAGGGCCGGGTCGATGCGAAACAAACTAGCGCTTGGTCATGCACTTTGGGGAGCCCTGGCTATGATGATCTCAGAAGAAGAATCCAGTACTCTTCGTGCAAGATCCGGCACTGCCGGTAGCATTGTCGGGGGAACGGCCTAGCGAGGGGCGGTGCCGGATGACCGAGCAGTTCGACGTGATCACGATGGGCCGGGTCGGGATCGATCTCTTCCCGCAGCAGATCGGCGTGGGGCTGGAGGACGTCGAGACCTTCGGCAAGTACGTCGGCGGCAGTCCCACCAACGTGGCCATCGCTGCCGCCCGGCACGGCCGCCGTGCCGCCGTGATCACCAGGACCGGTGACGACCCGTTCGGCCGGTTCGTGCACAAGGCGCTGCGCGAGCACGGGGTGGACGACCGTTTCGTGTCCGCCGTCCACGGCCTGCCGACGCCCGTGACCTTCGTCGAGGTCTTCCCGCCCGACGACTTCCCGCTCTACATCTACCGCCTTCCCAAGGCCCCCGACCTGACCATCCGCTCCCAGGACCTCGACCTGGCCTCGATCCGGCAGGCGCGGGTGTTCTGGGCGACGGTCACCGGCCTGTCCATGGAGCCGAGCAGGCAGGCCACCCTCACCGCGCTCGCCGCCCGCGCCCGCTGCCCGTGGACCGTGCTCGACCTGGACTTCCGGACCCAGTTCTGGTCCTCGCCCGAGAACGCCCGCCGCTGGACGCTCAAGGCGCTCCGGCACGCGACCGTCGCCGTCGCCACCCGGGCCGAGTGCGAGATGGTCCTGGGCGAGACCGATCCGCACACCGCCGCCAAGGCCCTGCTCGATCTCGGTGCCGAACTGGCGATCGTCAAACGCGGCCGGGACGGCGTCGTGGCCGCGACCGGGCAGGGCACGGTGGAGATCGGCCCGATCCCGGTGCCGGTGGTCAACCTGCTCGGCACCGGTGACGCGTTCGGCGGTGCGCTCGTCCACGGGTTGCTGGCCGGCTGGGACCTGGACCGTACCGTCAGGTTCGCCGCCGCGGCCGGCGCGATCGTCGCGACCCGGCCCACCTGCTCCGCCGCGATGCCCACGGAGAGTGAGGTGACCGGGATCCTCAGTACCCGGGACGGCGGACTGTCACAGCTGTAAGACTCACAGCTACCACCCGGGACCCGGATCGAACACCTCAAAAGGCGCATGACAACGGAGAAGTACCGAAGCAGCGTTCTGCCCGCCGAGCCGAACGACTTCGTCGGGCGCGAACGCGATGTCGAGGAGCTCACCCAGCTCCTGGACGTCGCACGCCTGGTCACCCTGTGCGGGCCGGGTGGGATCGGGAAGACCAGGCTGGCGCTGCGGGTCGCGGGTGAGGCCTCCGGGACCGTGTGGTTCGTCGAACTGGCCGACGTGCGGGCCGGCGGCGGCGTGGTCCAGGTGGCCCGCCGGACCGCCCGGACCCTCGGACTGTCGCAGGAGCCCGGCCACGACATCGCCGAGACCCTGGTCGACGCGCTGCGCGGCCGGACCGGCCTGCTCGTGCTGGACAACTGCGAGCACCTGGTCGAGGACGTCGCGCTGCTGGCCCGGCGGATCATGCTGGGCTGCCCCCGGCTGGGCCTGCTGGCCACCAGCCGCGAGCCGCTGCGCATCCCGGGCGAGAACGTGTGGCGGGTGCCGCCGCTCACCCTCCCGGCCGGCGCGGACCGGGAGGCCGAGGCCGTCCGCCTGTTCGTGGTCCGGGCCGCGGCCACCCGGTCGGACTTCATGCTCACCGAGGACAACGCCGCAGCCGTCGCGGCGCTGTGTCGAGCCCTCGACGGGGTGCCGCTCGCCCTCGAACTGGCCGCCGCGCGCATCCGCGTCCTGTCCGCCGAACAGATCACCGCCCGGCTCACCGACCGGTTCACCCTGCTCAACGCCGGTGACCGGACTGCCGCACCACGCCAGCGGACACTGCGGGCGGCGATCGACTGGAGCCACGACCTGCTGAGCGCGGCCGAGCAGACCCTGTTGCGCCGGCTGTCGGTCTTCGCCGGGTTCACGGTCGAGTACGCCGAGCAGGTCTGCGCCGACGAGACGCTGCCCGCCGAGGCCGTGCTCGACCTGCTGACCGCATTGATCGACAAGTCCCTGGTGGTGGTCGACCGCGAGGAACGAGGCAGGTCCCGGTTCCGGCTCCTGGACAGCATCCAGCAGTACGCGGCCGAACGCCTGGACAGGGCCGGGGAGAGGGAGCCGCTGCGGCTGCGGCACCGCGACTGGATGCTGGCGAAGGCCGAGTGGGCGGCCGAGGCGGCCTTCGCCGAACGGGCCGTCACCTGGCCGCAGCTCGTCGAGATCATGGCGGAGTACCCGACCGAGATCGACAACATCCGCAACGCGCTCGACTGGTCGCTGGAGTACGGCGACGTCGAGGAGGGCCTGCGGCTGTGCACCGCGATGCGGATGTATGGGATCGCGGTCGGGGAGGTCGCCGAGTGGAGCGGCTGGAGCGACCTGTTCCTGGCCCGCGCGCAGGAGGCCCC
>JBDSTJ010000264.1:0-3033 GCA_039928335.1 Streptosporangiaceae bacterium
CACCAACCTGGTCAAGAGGTACGGCGAGACCACCGCCGTCAACGGCCTGTCGCTCACCGCGCACCGCGGCGATGTCACCGCGCTCCTGGGCCCCAACGGCGCCGGCAAGACCAGCACGATCGAGATCTGCGAGGGCTTCCGGACCTACGACGACGGATCCGTCCGCGTCCTCGGCCTCGAACCCGCCGACCGTGCGCTCAAGCCCCGGATCGGGGTCATGCCGCAGTCCGGCGGGGTGCCCGGTACCGCCCGCGCCGAGGAGTTCCTCAACCTGATGGCCGCCTTCCACGCCGACCCGGTCGACCCGGCCGCGCTGCTGGAGCGGCTGGGCCTGGCCGAGCACGCACGCACCCCCTACCGGCGGTTGTCCGGCGGGCAGCAGCAGCGGCTGTCGCTGGCCGCCGCGCTGGTGGGACGGCCCGAGCTGGTCTTCCTCGACGAGCCGACCTCGGGCCTGGACCCGCAGGCCCGGCACGCCACCTGGGATCTCGTCCGCGACCTGCGGTCGGCCGGGGTGTCGGTGCTGCTGACCACCCACCACATGGACGAGGCCGAGCAACTCGCCGACCAGATCGTCATCATCGACCGGGGCCGGGTCGTCGCCCAGGGCACACCCGAGCAGCTGACCGGCGCGGAACGCCAGCTGCGGTTCCGGGCCAGGGGCGGGCTGGGCCTCGACGAGCTGCTGGCGGCGCTGCCGGCCGGCAGCGCCGCCAAGGAGTCGCCGACCGGGCACTACCTGGTCGAGGGCGACGTGCGGCCCGAGCTCCTTGCCACGGTCACGGCCTGGTGCGCCGCGCACGGGGTCCTCGCCGAGGATCTGCGGATCGAGCGTCGCACCCTCGAAGACGTCTTCCTCGAACTGACCGGCCGGGAGCTGCGCTCATGAGCATCGACCTCACCCCCCGCCCGCAGGCCGCTCCGCTCGGCGCGATGATCGGGGCGCAGACGTCATACGAGGTCAGGGGCCTGCTGCGCAACGGCGAACAGCTCCTGCTGACCCTGATCATCCCGGTGCTGCTGCTGGTCCTGTTCAGCACCACCTCGCTGCTGGACCTCGGCCCCGGTGCGCGGATCGACTTCCTGACCCCCGGCGTCATCGCCCTGGCGATCATGTCGACGGCCTTCACCGGGCAGGCCATCGGCACCGGCTTCGAACGGCGTTACGGCGTGCTCAAGCGGCTCGGGGCCACCCCGCTCCCCCGGTCCGGGCTGATCGCCGCCAAGACCCTCACCGTGGTCCTGGTCGAACTGCTGCAGGTGGTCGTGATCGGCGCGGTGGCGCTGGCCCTGGGCTGGCGACCGTCCGGTAACCCGCTCGCGGTGATCGTCCTGGTCCTGCTCGGCACGGCCGCGTTCAGTGGCTTCGGGCTGCTCATGGCCGGCACGCTGCGGGCCGAGGCGACGCTGGCCGCCGCGAACCTGGTCTACCTGCTGCTGCTCGTCCTGGGCGGCGTGGTGTTCCCGCTCGGCAAGTTCCCGGCGGGGATGCGCTCGGTACTGGAGTACCTGCCGATCTCCGCCCTCACCGGCGGCCTGCGCGCCGTCCTGCAGCACGGGTCGGCCCTGCCGGGCCGGGAGGTGCTGGTCCTCGCGGCCTGGGCGGTCGCCGGTCTCGCCCTGGCCGCCAGATTCTTCCGATGGGAATAGACGGTGCCGAGCCCTACCCGAGCGGTGTCGTCCGTCTGATCCCCTCGCCCCTCCTGGTCCTGCTCAGCATCCTGTCGGTGCAGTTCGGAGCGGGCCTGGCCAAGGGCATGTTCGACCGGCTCCCGCCGGCGATGGTCGTGCTGCTGCGGCTGGGGACCTCGGCGGTCGTGGTCGGGTTCCTGGCCAGGAGGTCGTTGCGCACGCTGCTGGGCGACCACACCCGGCGCGATCTGGCGATCGCCTGCGGGCTCGGGCTTTCGCTCGCCCTGATGAACTACTCGATCTACCAGGCGCTCCAGACGATCCCGCTCGGCGTCGCGGTGACCATCGAGTTCCTCGGACCGCTGCTGGTCTCGGTCCTGGCCACCCGCCGGTTCGTGGACCTGCTGTGGGCGGTCCTGGCCCTGCTCGGGGTGGTTTTGCTCTCCCGCAGCGGCGGCGACGTCGAGCTCACGGGCGTGCTGTGGGCGGCCCTGGGCGGAGTGGGCTGGGGTGTCTACATCCTGGCCGGCTCGGCCACCGGAAGGCGCTTCGCCGGCAACACCGGGCTGGCCCTGGCCTCCCTGGTCGGCACCGTCGCCATCATCCCGATGAGCCTGGCCCAGGACGGCACCACGAGCCTCGGCCACGGATTCGCCCAGCTCACCCCGGCACTGCTCGCCCTCGGAATCGTGGTGGGCCTGCTGTCGTCGGTCGTGCCCTACACCCTGGAGATGGAGGCGCTCCGCAGGATCCCGCCGCGGGTGTTCGGCATCCTGATGAGCCTGGAGCCGGCCGTCGCCGCCCTCGTCGGGATGATCGTCCTCAGTGAACGCCTCAGCGCGGTCCAGTGGCTGGCGATCTGCTCGGTGGTCCTGGCGTGCGCGGGCGCCACCCGGTCGGTCCGGGCGTCCTGACCGCGGGTCGGTGCACCGCACCGGCAGCGGGCTCCTACGATGTTCGACGTGAGCGACAATCCCCTGAACCGAGCCCGTGCCGCCGTGTGGACCCCGACTGCGGGGTCGCTGCGGTTCCTGGCGCTGCTGGGTGTGATCGTCAACGCCGGCATCATCTTCAGCGGCGGGGCGGTGCGGGTCACCAAGTCGGGGCTCGGCTGCCCGACCTGGCCCAAGTGCACCGGCGACAGCCTGGTGCCGACCTCCAGTCCCGAGCACTCGGCGGTCAACATGGCCATCGAGTTCACCAACCGGACGCTCACGTTCCTGGTGCTGGCCGTCGGCATCGCGGTGTTCGTCGCGGCCTTCCGACTGGTGCCGCGCCGCCGTGAGGTGCTCCGGCTGGCGGCCCTCCAGCCGCTGGGCGTGCTCGCCCAGGCCGGGTGGGGAGGCGTCACGGTCCTCACCAGACTGCACCCTGCCACCGTCGCCTTCCACTACCTGCTCT
>JBDSTJ010000265.1:0-6871 GCA_039928335.1 Streptosporangiaceae bacterium
AGGCCTCGACCGGCGGAAGTCCGGGGACGATGGTCTCCGGCATCGCGAACTCGGTCGTGCGGGGAGCCGCTGAGGAGGAGGAGCTACGGCGCGATCCGCCGCCGTTGCGGTTGGAGCGGTTGTACTGGGGACGTGCTGAACCAAAACCACGGGTCACGTGGGAAACCTTTCCTCGGGGGTTGGAACGTATCGAGGAACTACTCCCGTACGGTCCATGGTGCAGGCGCAGTGCGGCCTGCATAGGTCAAGGGACCCGCACCCTGAAGTGCGGGCCCCTTGGGTGACGTCAGGTGACGTCGATGGAACTACGTCAGATGATGACGATGTTCTCGGCCTGCGGGCCCTTCTGGCCCTGCGTGACGTCGAAGGAGACCTTCTGGCCCTCCTGCAGCTCACGGAAGCCCTGGGCCTGGATGTTCGAGTAGTGGGCGAAGACGTCAGCGCCGCCGCCGTCCTGCTCGATGAAGCCGAAGCCCTTTTCGCCGTTGAACCACTTCACGGTGCCAGTAGCCATGCTGTTTGTCCTCTCTGGAGGTTCCTACCCGGAGGACTGGCAAAAAAAATGCGCCGGCTGGTTATTCCAGCTGAGGCGCGCACAGAATCCATGGGAACCAAGACTGCAACTAAGTAGTCACACTGTAGCACACAGTCTGAGGACAGCCGAATTGATGGCTCCCACGGGGTCGTGTTCGCTTCCTGCCCCCGCGTTTCAGCCTACTCACGTGGGGTTCCTTGTCGTCTTCCAGCGCATTTTGTGATTCTCGTTACATCTGTCGACGGCCTGTCACCGCGAAACGGCCAAATGGGGTGGGAAATAGCAAATCGTCTGTCTTCGGTCGGACAACTCATGGCAGGCCTGGCAGAAGTAGGTGCGATGCCCGCCATGACCTCCCGGCCCCTGGCAGGGCCCGCACCGGCACGGTTTCCACCCCACCAGCACCCGGCCGGGGCCGAGTTCATGCCCGTAAGGACAGATCGAAGGACAGACATCCGGTACCCCCGTGGGGACTCGCTCCTGTAGCACCCCCTGAGCATACCCAAACGCATGTTCGAACATGTCGGTTGTGTCGCTACCGGTGCGTCAGGGCATACAGGCGAAGCCGTTCCAGGGCCTCTGCGGCGGTGAGAGTGGGCACCGGAGGGCCGCCGTCGGGGATCGTTCCGTCCACGTTGACGACCGCGGTCGGGCCGTGCGGCCAGTGACCGAAGAGCAGGCCGCGCAGGGCCTCCCTGCGGAGAAGGGAGAGGACGACGCCATCCTCGTCGCCGGGAGTGGCGATCCAGTAGACGAGGCCGGGCTCCCGTTCCAGATACGCGACAGCGTCGTCGAGGTGGGCGCAGACGTGCAGGCCGGGCGAGAGCGTGCCGAGCATGTCCGGGGTCATCGCACCCCCGAAGAGGCGGTTCAGTTCGGTTCTGCTCAGGACCACTTTGCGGTCGACTCGGGTGAGGAGTTCGACCAGGGCGGCCCGCATGAAGCCCGTCGCGCCGGCGCCGACGACGCCCACACCGGTGGCGGAGTCCAGGCTCTCCTCGAAGGAAAGGGCGCTGAGCGGACCCTTGCCGGGCACCGGTACCGGCCGTACCGGCGCGCCCGGTGTCGCGGTGAAGCCCAGCATGCGGGGAGCCCTGCGGATCATCAGCCTTCGCGCTGGGATCAGGACCAGGAGCAGGGAGATCGCCCCGAGCAGGGTCAGCGGCAGGTTGCCACCGCCGGGCTCGGGACGGGGCGTGACCGGGGCGACCGTCCGAACGGGCCGCGGGTGCGCCTGCTCCCCGGTCGCCTGGGCCTGATCCTGAGCCGTCGGCGTGGTCAGGACGAGGAGTAGGAGAACCCAGCCAAGGACGCGGGTTGCCACAGGTGAGCCATCCTTCCCCCGACGATGACCTGCGGTTACTCATGCAATCAGCCACCGGTCGGACCGCTCGTGGCAACACGGCAATGTTAGCTATCTGTAACTATGCGATCACAAAATCCGTACGATTAGATTTTTCTTGACAAATTAAATTTTCGGTCCTAGATTGAAGCCACACCACCAAGGGAGCTCGAAATGCGGAAGATCATCGCGGGACTGTTCATCTCGCTGGACGGCGTCGTCGAGGCCCCGGAGACCTGGCACTTCCCTTACTTCAACGAGGAGATGGGCAAGGCGGTCAGCTCCCAGATGGCCGAGGCGGACACGGTCCTGCTCGGCCGCACCACCTATGACGTCTTCGCAGCCCACTGGCCGCACCAGACCGGCGAGCTCGCCGACTTGCTCAACAACATTCCCAAGTACGTGGTCTCCACGACGCTGCAGTCCGCCGACTGGAAGAACACCACGGTGATCGGCGATGACGTCGCCGCCCGGATCACCGAGCTCAAGCAGCTGCCCGGTGAGAACATCGCGATGACCGGCAGCGGCACACTCATCCGTTTCCTGCTGGCGCACGGGCTGCTGGACGAACTCCGGCTCCTGGTCCACCCGATCGTGCTCGGTGCCGGCGAGCGTCTCTTCCCCGAAGGGACCGCGCGGCACGGGCTGAAGCTGATCAGGTCGGAGACGTTCACGACCGGTGTCCTCAACACCATCTATGGCCCCGCCGACCAGTAACCGACCAGGACCCGACCCCAGAGCCGACACGGGAGAAGACCATCGTGAGCACCAAGACCGTCGCCCAGAAACTGCTGATCAAGCCCGACACGACTTTGTGGATCTCCGATCCCGCCCACCTCGGCCTCCTGGCCGGCCTGGACGAGAGCGTACGCACCGTCGACACCCCCGCCGAAGCAACGGCCGCGCTGGTCTTCGCCGACAGCGCCGCCTCGCTCCGGGAGATCCTCGCGAAGGGGGACGGCGGGTTCACCGAGCCGGCGGTGCTCTGGATCTGCTACCCCAAGGCGGGCAGGGCCGACATCCACCGCGACACCGTCTGGCCGATCGTCGGCGAGCACGGCCTGCGCCCCAACGGCCAGGTCGCTGTGGACGACACCTGGTCCGCCCTCCGCTTCCGCCCTCTCAAAGAGGGCGAAGCCCCCTTCCAGGGGGGTGCCGGCCGGCCGGCCCAGTGAAATTCAGTGCCTCCAGAGGAGACCTCGTCCACCCGGACGGGGTTTTCTCTGCGTGCGGTGAGCATGATGAATAAGCTGCATCTGCCTGGGCATTACGCAGACGCACCGGGCCAACAGGAGAGCGGGACTTTCGCATGGGCTTGCTGACGAGATCTACCACTAAGCCTGCCTCGCCACCGAAGAAGACGGCCGCGCCCAAGATCAGAGTTCCGAAGCAGGCCAAGCCCCGACAGACGACCCCAGGGCAGACCCCGCGGCGCAAGCGGTCACTGGGCTTCCGGCTCCTGCGGGCGCTGCTCGTCCTCGTCGCGCTGGGGGCCCTCGGAGTCTTCGCCTACTGGGCGTACCTGTTCACCCTCCGGCCGGTGTCGGACCCCAACGGCTGGGCGGTCGGCAACACCGAGCCCGGCCACACGCTCAAGTTCTACCTGGACCGGCCCAACATCAAGGAAGCCGTCAAGGCGATCGGCGGCAACCTGGCGTTGCTGGCCCCGCTCGGCATCCTGCTGCCGATGGTCTTCCCCCGGCTGCGCGGCGTGGTCCGGCTGACCTTCCTGGTGGCCCTGATCTCACTCGGCATCGAGGTCGTCCAAGGGGTGGTGATCAGCGGCCGGACCTTCGACGTCGACGACATCATCCTCAACACCCTCGGTGCGGCCATCGCCTACCTCCTCCTCGGCCGCCGGGTGAGCAAGTTCGTCCACGGCGCCAAGCGCCCCCTGTTCGGCGGCCAGAAGCCCGAATAGCTGCTGTCGGAGCCCTGGTCGTGCAAAGTCCGTAGTCTTCGTCCTGAATCCATTGATCAGGAGGGGCTTCATGTCGGAGTGGGTCGTCGTCGGGCTGGACAACGGTGGGACAAGCAACAACGCGACGGTGCTGGACGCCTCGGGCCGGTTCCTGGTCGACCGGATGCTGGAGACGCCCAGCCTGGTCAGGGAAGGCCCCGATGTGGCCGTCACGGCCCTCGCCGAGTCGTTGGCCAACGTGCTGGAGCAGACCCGTACCGACCGGGGGCTCGTCCGGGCGGTGGGCCTCGACACCCCGGGTCCGGCCAGCGCCGACGGTGTGATCTCCGCCAAGGGTGCGACGAACTTCCTGCACCCCGGCTGGTTCGGCTACGACTTCCGCGGGGCGCTCGAGGAGCGGATCGGCCTGCCTGTCGTTTACCACAACGACGGCAACGCGGCCGCCCTGTACAGCCACCATGTCCGGTTCGGGGTCGAGGCGGCCCGCAGGTCGTCGGTCTCGGTGATCGTCGGCACCGGTCTGGGCGGCGGGATCGTGGTGAACGGCGGGGTCGTCAGCGGCGCGGCCGGGATGGCCGGCGAACTCGGCCACGTGCACATCCCGCTGCACGGCCTCCTGTTGGACGGCCAGCCGCTGCCGCAGTGCAACTGCGGTTTCTTCGGCGACGCCGAGAGCATCGCCTCGCTGACCGGCATCGAGAAGAACCTGCTGCCGTACTTCCTGAGCCGTTTCCCCGACCATGAGCTGCACGGGGTCGCGAAGGCCGCCAAGCTGCTGCGCTCCTTCGCCGAACGGCGGGACCCGATGGCCCTGGAGATCTTCGAGCAGCAGGCGGTGGCGATCGGCCGGCTGCTCACGATCGCGGCCAACGTCACCGACCCGGACGCCTACTTCATCGGCGGCGGGGTCGTCGAGGCCGAGCCGCAGTTCCGGCAGTGGTTCCTCGACAAGGTGATCGAGAACACCCTGCTCCGGGACGAGCAGCGGCAGGTCGCCACGATCTCGCTGGTCGAGGACCTCGACATGGCCGGGGCCAGGGGTTCGGCCCTGGCCGCCCGCAGCCGGGTCCTGGCCAGCTGATCAGGGCAGGATGGCGGCGGTCTCGAGATAGAAGTTGTCGATGCTGCGGACCGCGCGCATGAAGTCGTCGAGGTTCACCGGCTTGGTGACGTAGGCGTTGGCATGCCGGTGATAGGCGGTGGAGATGTCCTCGGGGGCGCGGGAGGTGGTGAGGACCACCACCGGGATCGCCTTGAGCTTGTCGTCCTCCTTGAGGATCTCCAGCAGCTCGGCCCCGTTCATGCGCGGCATGTTGAGGTCGAGGACGATCAGATCGGGCAGGTCGATGGCGGGGTCGCGCAGGTGGTCGAGGGCGGCGAGGCCGTCCTCGACCTGGATGATGGCGCGCTGGCCGGCCTCCAACAGGGCCTCTTCGATGAGCATCGCGTCGGCGGCGTCATCCTCGACGAGCAGGACGTGGAACGGACGAGTAGGTGCGACGGATGGCATGTACCGGCTCCGGTGTTTCTAGGAGGTGATCACCTGGGCTTCTCGCTTGAAGGGCGACAAGCTCGGTCTTTCTGCCATTATCAGCGACGATGTGGGTTAGTGCGGTCTTGGAAGGAATGCGGCGTGGATGTTCACCCCGGCACTACGGCCTGGACGACCAGGCGGTGGCTCCTGGTCGGTGTCTCGTTGGCCCTGGCGGTACTGGCGGCGCTGAGCGTGCTCGGCTGGGCGGTGCTGGCGCACGCGACCACGGTCAACACCCGGCTGGTGGACCGCAGCTCGCCGGCGCTGCTCGCCGCCCTGCGGTTGGAGACCGCGTTCGTCAACCAGGAGACCGGCATCCGGGGCTACGGGCTGACCGGGCAGAGCGACTTCCTGGAGCCCTACACCCGGGGGTTGGTCGCCGAGAAGGCCTCCGTCGACTCGCTGCGTGAGCTGGCCGACGGAGATCGGGCCCAGGCCGACCTCAAGGTGGTGCTGGACCGGGCCGGGGCCTGGCAGAGCATGATCGCCCGACCGGTCGCCACCGCGCCGTTGACGGGGGTCCGGGACCTGGCCCGGCAGCGGGCTCTTCAGGGCAAGGGAGCCTTCGACGCACTCCGCGCGGCCCTCAACGTGCAGCAGGATCATCTGATGGAGTCCCGGCTGAAGGCCCGCTCCGATCTGCTGACCGTCCGGTTCCAGCGCAATCTCGTGTTCGGTGCGATCCTCGCGATGATCGTGGCTCTGGCGGGGCTGCTGTTCGAGGGCCTGCGCCGCGGGGTGACGTACCCGCTGGAGCGGCTGGCCGCCGACACCGAGCGAGTGGCGGACGGTGAGTTCGACCACCCGATCGGCTCCAACGGGCCGGCGGACCTCCAACAGGTGGCCGGCGCGGTCGAGCGGATGCGGCAGCGGCTGACCGAGGAGCTGGCCTTCACCGACACCGCCCGCGACCAGCTGGCCGTTCAGGCCGCCGACCTGCAGCGATCCAACGCGGAGCTGGAACAGTTCGCCTATGTGGCCTCGCACGACCTGCAGGAGCCGCTGCGCAAGGTCGCCAGTTTCTGCCAGCTGCTCCAGCGCCGGTATGAGGGTCAGCTCGACGAGCGGGCCGACCAGTACATCGAGTTCGCGGTGGACGGCGCGAACCGGATGCAGACCCTGATCAACGATCTGTTGCAGTTCTCCCGGGTCGGGCGGGTGCACGACGAGCACAGCCGGGTCGACCTCGAGGAGATCCTCACGGTGACCCTGAACTCCATCGGCATCGCGATCCAGGAGTCGGGCGCGGAGGTCACCCACGACCCGCTGCCCGAGGTCGCCGGCGACGAGACCCAGTTCGGCATGCTGATGCAGAACCTGGTCAGCAACGCGATCAAGTTCCGGTCGCCGGACCGGCCGGTCCGCATCCATCTGTCGGTCGAGCGGGTCGACGACGAGTGGCGGTTCGCCGTCACCGACACCGGCATCGGCATCGACCCGGAGTACGCCGAGCGGGTGTTCGTCATCTTTCAGCGGCTGCACAACCGGGACGCCTATCCGGGCAACGGGATCGGGTTGGCGATGTGCAAGAAAATCGTC
>JBDSTJ010000266.1:0-14996 GCA_039928335.1 Streptosporangiaceae bacterium
GGCTGGTGCTCGGCAACGGCGACGTGCGGATTTCGTATGTCGTTGCGGAGACGCCAAGCCCATTTTATCGCAACGGGATTGGTGACGAGTGCGTGTTCGTCGAGAGTGGTGCCGCTCGGGTTGAGACCGTGTTCGGCTCGTTCGACGTGGTGGGCTGGGACGGCTGCCTCTATCCGTACACCTTCAACGTCGACGACTTCGAGCCCATCACCGGTCGGGTTCACCAGCCGCCGCCCGTGCACCAGGTGTTCGAGGGCAACAACTTCGTGGTCTGCAACTTCGTGCCCCGCAAGGTGGACTATCACCCGCTGTCGATTCCAGTCCCCTACTACCACTCCAACGTCGACAGCGACGAGGTCATGTTCTACTGCGGCGGCGACTACGAGGCCCGCAGGGGTTCCGGCATCGCTCAGGGCTCGATCTCGCTGCACCCGGGCGGCCACACCCACGGACCGCAGCCCGGTGCGATGGAACGCAGCCTCGGCGCGGAGTTCTTCGACGAGCTCGCCATCATGATCGACACGTTTGCCCCACTCGAGCTGGGGGAGGGCGCGCTTGCCTCCGAAGATCCCGACTATGCCTGGACGTGGAATGTTCGACGCTGAGACCCGGCCCTACGGCAGCTTCACCACCGCCGCCCACCCCACGGTCCGACGGGCCTGCGTGGCCGTCGGCGACCAGGTCCTGGACGTGACGGACCTGGACCCGGTCTTCGCCGACGGGACCCTGGACGTGCTGCTCGCCGCCGGCCCGGTGGTCTGGGCCGACATGCGGTCGACCGTGGCCGCCGCCGAGGGTCCGCTGGTCCCGCTCGCCGACGTCCGGATGGAACTGCCGTTCACGGTCTCCGACTACGTGGACTTCTACGCCTCCGAGCACCACGCGACCAACCTGGGCCGGCTGTTCAGGCCCGGCACCGAACCGCTGACGCCCAACTGGAAGCACCTGCCGATCGGCTACCACGGCCGCGCCGGCACGGTCGTGGTGTCCGGCACCCCGATCCGGCGGCCGTCCGGCCAGTCCAAGCCCGCCGGAGCCGACCAGCCGGTGTTCGGGCCGTGCGCCCGGCTCGACCTCGAGGCCGAGCTGGGCTTCGTCGTCGGCACCCCCAGCGCGCTGGGAGAGCCGGTTCCGACCGGCGCGTTCGCCGACCATGTCTTCGGGGTCTGCCTGGTCAACGACTGGTCGGCCCGCGATCTCCAAGCCTGGGAGTACGTACCGCTCGGTCCGTTCCTCGGCAAGTCCTTCGCCACCTCGGTCTCGCCGTGGGTCGTGCCGCTGGCCGCGCTCGAGCAGGCCAGGGTCCGACCGCCGTCCGCGGACACCGACCTGCTGCCCTATTTGAGGGAGAAGGAGGACTGGGGCCTGGACATCCAGTTCGAGGTCCGACTCAACGGCCACCTGCTGACCCGTCCGCCCTACGCCACGACCCACTGGAGCCCGGCACAGATGCTCGCGCACCTGACCGTCAACGGCGCATCGGTTCGGACCGGCGACCTGTTCGCCTCCGGGACCGTCAGCGGACCCGGCGCGGACCAGGCAGGCTCGCTGATCGAGCTGACCCGGGCCGGTGCCGAACCGCTGACCCTGCCGGACGGGACGACCCGGGCCTGGCTCGCCGACGGCGACGAGGTCCGGATCTCCGCCGTCGCCGCAGGCGGGATCTTCCTCGGCGAGGTCGCCGGCCGCGTCGGTTGAGTTCTGTTTTCGATCAAGAGAGCGTGGCAGGAGCGGAGCAGCCCCCGGGTCCGCACTACGGTGCGCGGTGTGCTGATCATGATCCGCGCCCTGGGTGCCCCGATCCTGCTGCTGCCCGTCGCCGGCTGCGGAAGCGGCGTCCCGCCCGTGCCGGTCAGGACGGCCGCCGCGGTCGTCGCGGTGCAGAGGACACCCTGTGCCTACCGGGATCCGAAGGCGGCGGCGCTGGCCCGCGCAAAGCTCGACCGGGATCTGGCGCACTACCTGGCGCGGCGGCCAGGCCGGGTGTCGGCCATGGCCAAGGACCTGGCCAGCGGCGCGACGGTCGGCTACCACCAGGGTTCCCACCAGCAGATCACCGCCAGCGGGGCGAAGGTCGACATCCTCGTCACCATGCTCAGGCAGGCCCGTGCGCAGCACCGCGGACTGTCGGGCACCGAACGCGCCCTGGCCACCAACATGATCACCCACAGCGACAACCACGCGGCCGACGCGCTCTACCGCAGGATCGGCCAGGGCTCGGGGATGAGTTCCACCTACCGTCGGCTGGGCCTGCGCGGGACCTCACCGGGACCGGCCCACTACTGGGGCGGCACCACCACCAGCCCCTACGACCGGGTCCGGCTGATCAGCCTGCTCGCCAAGGGCGGCAGCGGCCTGCACCCCGATGACCGGGCCTACGCGCTGGGCCTGATGCAGCGCGTCGAGAAGGAGCAGCGGTGGGGTGTGAGTGCCGCAGCCCGCGCCACCGACAAGGTCGCGCTGAAGAACGGCTGGACGCCCCGGCCGTTCATCCACAACACCTGGGCGGTCACCAGCTACGGCCGGATCCTCGGCCCCGGCCGGGACTACGCCCTGTCGGTGCAGACCGACGTGCAGCCCGGCATGGAGAGCGGCGTCGCCACGATCGAGGCGATCGGCAGGCTGATCGACCGCAGGATGGCCGCGCTGAACCCGATCCGCACGAGGACCTGCTGAGCTGCCGGTACGATCCCAGATCATCTCTCCCGAGGATGGTGAGTCCCGACGTGCGGTTCCTCCCTCCGCTGACCGCCCTCGTCCTGCTCGGCGGTGTTCTCGCTCCGGCCGGAACCGCCCACGCGGCCGCGTTCTCGGCCTGCCAGGCGGACATCGTCGCCGGGAAGATCAAAATGACCTCCCCGCTCACAACCGCGGCGCTGAACCCGGTTTGTCGATAGCCGAGCGGCTGATGCATCCAAGACCTGAGAGCTAGGTCTGAGGTCGCTCTGCCGGGTGGTCCGATATTGATCACGGGGTGCCTACCGTGGGGTCAACTGACCGCCCCCGAAGCAGGAGTGAGAATGCCCCAGACCGTGGCAGCGCCGAGCATCAGCCGTTCGGAGGGCAGCGACTTCACACCGCTGGCCAAGCAGGTGCGTGAGAGCGGGCTGATGGAGCGGCGCACGGGTTACTACGCGCGGGTGATCACGTTCAACGTCCTCGCGACCGCCGCCCTCTGGGTGGGGGTCGGGCTGCTCGGCAACTGGTGGGCGCTGCTGCTCGCCGTCCCCGCCGCACTGATGTCCACGATGTCGGGCTTCCTCGGCCACGACGCCGGGCACAAGCAGATCGCGGCCTCGGCGAAGACCAACCGCCGGCTCGGCCTGCTGCTGGGCGACCTGATGATCGGCATGAGCCACGGCTGGTGGAACGCCAAGCACAACCAGCATCATGCCAACCCCAACCACGCCGACAAGGACCCCGACGTGGGGGCCGGTGCGCTGGTGTTCACCAAGGAGCAGGCCGCGGCCCGCGGGGGCCGGCTGGGTTGGCTGACCCGCAACCAGGCCAAGCTCTTCTTCCCGATGCTGCTGCTCGAAGGCCTGGCCCTGCAGGTCGCCAGCATGCAGGACCTCAAGAACCGCCCGGTCCGGGAACGGTGGATCGAGGGCTCCCTGATGACCGCGCACGCCGTCGCCTACCTGACCCTGGCCTTCACCCTCCTGCCGGTCCCGGTCGCCGTCGCCTTCCTCGCCATCCACCAGGGCCTGTTCGGGCTGCACCTGGGCATGGCGTTCGCGCCCAACCACAAGGGCATGCCGATGCCCGGCCCGGACGACAAGTGGGACCACCTGCGCAAGCAGGTTCTGACCTCGCGCAACATCCGCGGCGGTCCGGTCACCGACTGGTTCCTCGGCGGCCTGAACTACCAGATCGAGCACCACCTGTTCCCCGGCCTGCCCCGGCCGAGCCTGCGCAGAATCCAGCCGATGGTCCGCGCGCACTGCGAGAAACTCGGCCTGTCCTACGCCGAGACCGGCCTGATCGACTCCTATGCCCAGGCGCTCCGGCACATCGACGCCGTCGGCAACTGACCCCGGACAGCCAGAAACCCCCGGCGGAAGCCGGGGGTTTCGTCGGCTTTTAGCCGCCGGCCTTCCGGCGGAACATCTTCTGGCCACCGGCCTGAGCGTGGGCGCCCCGTACCTTGGAGGAGTTCTTGCCCGCACCACCACTGCCGGCCTGCGGGCCCTTCTTGCGTTCCAGGGCCTCGCGGAACTTGCGCTTGGCTGCTTCTTCGGCGGTCTCGTTCGCGTCGACTTCGGGGGTTTCTGGACCCTCGGGGTCTGCGTTGGCCTCAGCCATCGGGACCTCCTGCTCTTGATCAGGCATGGTGCCAGCATCCCACGTATGGCCGCCCACGGGGAAACCCGAGCGTGCCGGTAGCCTTCGGATCACTACTTTTCCTGGGGGGAGCGCGGCAATGGGTGGAACGAGCCTCGGACTGGACCGCGCGCCGAACGCCCGCGATCTCGGCGGCTATGTGAACGCCGAGGGCCTGACGGTCCGTGCGGGAGTGGTGCTGCGGGCCGAGGCTCTCAACCGGCTGACCGACGACGACCTGGCCGCGCTGTCCGCAGTCCGGACCATCGTCGACTACCGGGGCTCCGGTGAGATCGAGGCCGCAGGCGAGGACCGGCTGCCGGCCGGTGCGGACTATGTCCACCTGCCGGTGTTCGCGCCCGGCCACGACATCTATCTGACCCTGGTCCCGCTGATCACCGGAAACGACCCGGTCCACCAACGTGAGGTGCTGGGCGACGGCGGGGCCGAGCGCATCATGATCTCGCTTTACCGCTGGTTCGTCTCCGACGCCGACGTCCGGCGCTCCTTCGCCGAGACCCTGCGGCTGATCAGTGACCCGGGGGCCCGGCCGGTGCTGTTCCACTGCACCGCGGGCAAGGACCGGACCGGCTGGATGGCGGCGGTCCTGCTCACCGCGCTCGGCGTCCACCACGAAACCGTCGTCGCGGACTACCTGCTCACCAACGAGCGCCAGGCGCCGCTGCTCGACCTGTTCAGGGGGCCGCGCACCATCATCGACCCCGACTTGATCGCGCCGCTGCTCGACGTGCGGCCCCAGTACCTCCAGGCCGCGTTCGACCAGGTCAAGCAGGACTTCGGAACGTTCCCGGCGTTCCTGCGGGACGGCCTGGGCGCCGACGAGGCCGTGCTCAGGAAGCTCCTGCTGGCCTGAGCGAGCACCTGAGTCAGCGCAGCAGTCCCCGGCCGGTGAAGATCGGCAGGGTGAACGGGGTGTGCAGTCCCGGCGCGGCCTCGGCCACGGCCGGGATCGCGTTGACCAGGCGCAGCGCGGTGGCCAGCGTGCCGGGGATGGTGGGGTCGGTGACGCCGGGGTTGGCGATGTCCATCCGCCAGGACGGCTCGCCCTCGATCTCGACCCGGTAGCCCCCGGTCTCGCCGAACGGGGGAGCGGGCCAGTGCGGGGCGAGGTCCTCGCGCAGCCGGGTGACGTGCTCGACGGTGATCACTTCGCGGCCGGCGACGTGCCCGCAGACCCGGAATCTCATCGCCGCCGAGGTGCCCTTGGCGATGGTGCCGGCCGGGATCTCGAACGTCTCGGGGGCCGGGCTCAGCTCGTAGGACTCGGTGACCTCGTCCAGGGTGACGGCGAGTTGCTCGGCGATGAGGTGCACGATCGAACCCCACATGAGGGTGAGCACGCCGGGCTGCAGGATCGGCGGCCGGTGGTCCAGCGGCCTGCCGAAGCCGAACTTGCCGGTGATCGCTTCGGGTTTGTCCCAGATCCCGTAGCACATCACCTCGCTGACCTTGATCGAGTCGATGCGCAGGCAGATGCCGCTGAGGATCAGCGGGAGGACGTCGTTCATCAGGCCGGGGTCGAGCCCGGTGGTCAGGCAGGACGAGCCGCCCTCGGCGCAGGCCGCCTCCAGTCGCCGCACCGACTCCGGGTCGGCCGACCCGGGGTGCACGAGCGGGATCAGCGCGGTGGAGACCACGTCGATCCCGGCCGAGAGGATCTCGCAGAGGTCGTCCAGTGCGCCGGTCGGCCGCTTGCCGGTCGCCACCTCCTGCCGACCCGCGGTGCCGACGGCGGTGTAGGAGATGACGTCCGGGCCGGCCGCGATCAGGGCTGCGGGGTCGTCGGTGGCGAGCACACCGGTGACGACGCCGAGGCCGGACAGGTCACCGGCGTCCCGGCCGACCTTGGCGGGGTCGCTCACCACCAGGCCGGCGAGGTCGAGGTCCGGATGCTCGATGATCGCCCGCAGGGCCTGCCTGCCGACGTTGCCCGTTGCCCACTGACCGACCCGGTAGACCATCCGACGACCTTTCGTATGACCAAGCGCTCGCTCGGTCATGCTAGGCCGTGCCGGTCCGCTCCGTCCAGGTCAGCCCCTCGCCTCGCTGGTCGCAGGGTGCGAGGTGACGCAGGGATCTACCCCTTGGACCAGTTCAATGGTTCACGAGGTCACGGGCCGGTCGTCGGTTTCGGCACGATCCGAGCGCAGGCACGGAACGGGAAGCGCGCCGCGTCTGGTTAGATCCCGACATGACCTTGCGCGCCGACCCGCCGCCCCCACGGTTCGAACCCGGGCAGGTGATCCTGCATCGTCAGTTCACCGGAGACCGGCTGGTCTTCGTCCGCGCGGTCCGCGTTGTCGCCCACGACGACCTGGGGCTGAGGCTCTGGATCTCCCATGGCACCCCGATGTCGGCGACGATGACCGCCGATGGCCGGGGCCTGCGCGACATGCCGTTCGCCGAGTGGGTGGTCGTGGACCGCGAGCTGACGCCGATGACCTGGCGCGGTCCCAGCATCTTCATGTTCATGCCGCCCGGGGAGGGGCACTCGGTGCTGTTCTTCTGGCACCCGGCCGACACTTTCTACGGCTGGTACGTCAATCTCGAGGAGCCCGGCGTGCTGTGGTCGGACGGGCAGGCCTCCGGGATCGACATCTGCGACCAGGACCTGGACATGTGGGTGAACCCGGACCGGACCTGGGCGTGGAAGGACGAGCACGAACTGGCCGAGCGGCTGGGCTACCCCGACCACTACTGGGTGGCCGACGAGGCGGCGGTCTGGGAGGAGGGCCGGCGGGTGGCCGGGCAGATCGAGGCGGGCAGGTTCCCCTTCGACGGCACCTGGACCGACTTCCGCCCCGACCCGGCCTGGGACCTGCCGGTGGAGCTGCCCAAGGGCTGGGACCGCTCCCGGGCGATCAGCCCCGGGTGATCCGTCCCGCGATCACGGCGATGCGCCGCGCGGTCTCCTCGGCCGCCGCGACGGGCTGCACCAGGTGGCTGACGGTCAGCCGCACGACCGTCTCGATCGCCAGGCTCCGCGACACGTTGTCGACCTGCGGCCAGGCCTGGGCGGTGTAGGCGTCGAGCATGCCGGTCGCGGTGTCGAGCAACGGCTCGGACCGGGTCGTCAGATGGTCCATCAGGTCGTCGTCCCCGCCGCGCGAGCTGGTCAGCACGCTCTTGAGCAGCGGGTTGTCGGCGGCCAGTTCCAGGGTGAACTGCACGCCCGCCTCGATCGAGCCCTCCAAGTCCCCGTCGGTGGCGTCGAGGGTCTCCTGGATGCCGAGCAGGAAACGCTCGACCTCGCGCAGGACCAGGGCCTGGCCGATCGCGTCCCGGGTGCCGTACTCGGTGTAGACCGTCTGCCGACTCACGCCCGCCTTCGCGGCGATGTGGGTGATCCGCACCCGGTTCCAGCCCTCGGCGGTGACCAGTTCGTAGGCCGCATCGAGCAGCCGCTCGCGCAGGAGTGAGCGGACCGACTCTCGATAACGCGTCATGGGGCGATCATACCGATGCTTGACACTTATGGGGCAAAGTGTCTAGTTTCTGGACATAGGCAGTTTTGATGTCCGGGAGGAAACATGGACTGGGTCGACGGCAAGCGCTACCTCTGGTTGCTGGGACTGGTGGTTCCGCTGTACCCCTACCTCGCGTGGGGGCTGGTCGAGGTCACCGGCTCCGGCCTGTTCTGGTGGTCGGCGCTCGTGATCGTGTTCGGGTTGATCCCGCTGCTCGACCAGTGGATCGGCGTCGACTCCGACAACCCGCCCGACAGCGTGCTGGCCTGGCTCGAACAGGACCGCTACTACCGCTGGTGCACCTACGCCTACCTGCCGCTCCAGTACGGTTCACTGTTCCTGGCGGGCTGGCTGTGGACCCGGGGCGGCCTCTCCGTTCCCGACAAACTGGGCCTGGCGCTGACCGTCGGCACCGTCGGCGGGTTCGGCATCAACACCGCCCACGAACTCGGCCACAAGAAGGACTCCCTGGAGCGCTGGCTGTCCAAGATCGCGCTCGCGCAGACCGGTTACGGCCACTTCTACATCGAGCACAACCGCGGCCACCATGTGCGGGTCGCGACTCCGGAGGACCCCGCCAGCTCACGGTTCGGCGAGTCGTTCTGGCGGTTCCTGCCGCGCAGCGTCGCCGGCAGCCTCAGGTCGGGCTGGGAACTGGAGGCCAAGCGCCTGGACCGGCTCGGCCGGAAGCCATGGACGCTCCGCAATGACGTGATCAACGCCTGGGCGATGACCGTGGTGCTGTTCGGCGTCCTCGTCGCACTGTTCGGACCGGGCGTCCTGCCGTACCTCCTGATCCAGGCCGTCTTCGGATTCTCCTTGCTGGAGGTCGTCAACTACCTGGAGCACTACGGCCTGCTGCGCCAGCGGACCGGCACCGGCCGGTACGAGCGCTGCGCGGCCCGGCACAGCTGGAACAGTAACAACATCGCGTCCAATGTCTTCCTCTACCACCTGCAGCGGCACAGCGACCACCACGCCAACCCGACGCGGCGCTACCAGGCCCTCAGGCACTTCGAGGAGGCGCCGCAGCTGCCGTCGGGCTACGCCACGATGATCGTGATCGCCTGTGTCCCGCCGCTGTGGCGCAAGGTCATGGATCCCCGGGTCCTCGCGCACTACGAAGGCGACCTCACGTTGGCGAACGTCAGATGAGCGCCTACCGGTGTCCCGTCTGCGACTACGTCTATGAGGAGGCGCGCGGCGAGCCGCGCGAGGGCTTCCCCGCGGGCACAGTCTGGAGCCACGTGCCCGACGACTGGACCTGCCCCGACTGCGGGGTCCGCGAGAAGATCGATTTTGAGGAGACGGCGTGAAGGTCTGGGAGTGCCTGGTGTGCGGCTTCGTCTACGACGAGGCCAAGGGCTGGCCCGAGGAGGACATCGCCCCGGGCACTCGTTGGGAGGACATTCCCGACGACTGGTCCTGCCCGGACTGCGGCGCGGCGAAGGCCGACTTCGACATGGTCGAACTGGTGTGAACCTCGTTAGGGAGTGAAGGCCAGCGAGACGTTGTGGCCGCCGAACCCGAAGGAGTTGGCGACGGCGGCCCGGACCGTGGTCGCGCGAGCCGTGCCCTGGGCGACCTCGACCTTGATCTCGGGATCCTGCTCGGTCAGGTTGATCGTGGCGGGGATGACACCGTCGCGGACCGACAGCAGCGCGCTGATCGCGCCGAGCGCGCCGGACGCGCCGATCAGGTGACCGGTCATCGACTTGGTCGCGGTGACGATCGGGTGCGACCCCAGCGCGGTGATGATCGCCTCGGCCTCGGCCACGTCACCCTGCGGGGTCGAGGTGGCGTGGGCGTGCACGTGGTCGACGTCGAGCGCGGCCAGCCCGGCGTCCGCGAGGGCGAGCCCGATCGCGCGGGCCTGTCCGTCGGGGTCGGAGGCGGTGATGTGCAGCGCGCTCGAGGTGATCCCGGAACCGGCGACCCGGCCGTACACCTTCGCGCCGCGCGCCGCGGCGAAGTCCGCGCGCTCCAGGACCAGGAGGGCCGCGCCCTCACCCATGACGAAGCCGTCGCGGCTGACGTCGAAGGGCCGGGAGGCGGTGGTCGGGGTGTCGTTTCGGGTCGACAGGGCGCGCATCTGGGCGAATGCGGCGAGGGTGAGTTGGTGCAGGCACGCCTCCGCGCCACCGGTCACGACGACATCGGCCCGGCCCAGCCGGATCAGGTCGGCGGCGAAGGCGATCGCCTCGGCCCCGGCGGCACAGGCGCTGACCGGAGTCCGCGCTCCGCCCTTGGCTCCCAGGTCCATGCTGACGTAGGCCGACGGTCCGTTGGGCATGATCATCGGCACGGTGTGCGGTGAGACCCGGCCGTGGCCCGACCTCTCGATGATGTCGTTCTGGCCGAGCATCGTCAGGGCGCCGCCGACGCCGGTGCCGATCACGACGGCGAGCCGGATCGGGTCGACCTCGGGGGAGCCCGCGTCCGCCCAGGCCTCCCGCCCGGCGATCAGGGCGATCTGCTCGACCCGGTCGAGCCTGCGGGCCTCGACCCGGGACATCACCTCGAGCGGATCGACCTTGAGCCGGCCGGCGATGCGCGACGGCAGCGGGGCGGCCCACTCGGTCTCGATCACGGACACGCCGGACTCGCCGGCCAGCAGCGCCTGCCACGTGCTCGGCATGTCGCCGCCCAGCGGAGTGGTCGCACCCAGCCCGGTGACCACAACTTCACGCATGCCCGTCATCATGTCTCCCCGTATGAACCGCACAAGAGCAGGGTTTTCCCTGATCTCCGCATCGGATTCCAAGTCTGCCAGGCGAGGGCCGGGTTCCAGGATGAGATCAAGGACGAACCTATGTACTCCGGCTTTGTAGGAGACCTACAAGTTGATCATGATTGCCGGAGTTGCTCGGGGTCCCGGGGGTACACCGGTACGATTTGCTCGTCGAAAGTGAGGAAACGTGACCGACTGGTCCACGCTCGCGGCGATCGCCGTGGGCGGCGCGCTGGGTGCGCTCTCCCGGTTCGGGCTGGGCCACGCCTTCCCGAGGCCGCCCGGCGGTTTCCCGGTCACGACCCTGGTGATCAACGTCGTCGGGTGCCTGCTGATCGCCGTCCTGACCGTACTGATCACCGAAACCCGGCAGGCCGGTCCCCTGGTCCGGCCGTTCCTCTCAGCTGGGTTCCTCGGCGGCTTCACCACGTTCTCCACCTACGCCGTCGACATCCTGCAGGTGATCGACGAAGGGCACCCACGAATCGCGCTGGCCTACCTCCTGCTGACCCCGTTGCTCGCGCTCCTGGCTGTCCTGGCCGGTCTCCGGCTGACCCGGCAGGCCACCCGGGGACGCCCGTGAACGCGTTTATGGTGACCCTCGGGGCGATGCTCGGTGCGCCCGCCCGCTATCTGACCGACCGGGCCGTGCAGGCCAGGTACACCTCGGGGTTCCCCTGGGGGATTTTCACGGTGAACGTTGCCGGCTCCGCACTGCTGGGCTTCCTGGTCGCGCTCCCGGCGGACAACGCGCTGATGACCTTCGCGGGCACCGGTTTCTGCGGGGCGCTGAGCACCTACTCGACCTTCGGGTACGAGACCGTGATGCTCCTCGACAACGGATTCCGGACCGCGGCGGTGTTCAACGTGGTCGCGAGTGTCGCCGCCGGACTCGGTGCCGCGGTCTGTGGCATGACCCTGGCCGAGGCCCTGACCGGCTGACGATTGCGGCAGATCATCGGGCGAACTAAGGTGACGCTCTCGCTCCGGTGAAAGTAGAAGATGGTGACCTTCGAGAAACGGTCCGGCCGGCCCGCCGTCGCCCTCCTGCTGGGGGCGGGCATCGAATCGATCTCCGAACTCGGCCTTGCCCGTACCACCGTGTCCGAGGTCTGCGCGCGCGCCGGAGTCCCGCAGGGCGCGCTGTTCCGGCACTTCGGCGACATGCAGGACTTCGTGGTGGCCGTCGCGGAGGAGACCGCGTTCCGGCAGATCGTCGACTTCCAGCGCCGCTTCGACGCCGCTCCCCGGGACGCAGAGCCGTTCGAGACTGCGCTGCGCCTGCTGTGGGAGTCGGCGAAGGAGCCCGCGAACGCGGTCTTCACCGAGCTGAGGCTCGCCGCCCGCACCGACCTGGACCTGCGGGAGCGACTCATGCCGATGCTGGAGGCCTACGGCCGGGACATCGAGGCCATCGCGGTCCAACTGCCCGGACTGGAGATCATCCCGCCGGAGTACTTCGAAGAGCTGCTGCTGATGGTCCTCGACATCTTCGCCGGCTCGACCGGACGTACCGCGGTCAGGGATCTGGCGGACCTGGAGGAGAGCCGGATCCCGCTCATGATCGCCTTGCTGCGGAGCTTCCTGGCCTGAGCGCCAGGGCGCTGATCAGCGCTTGCTCTTCTGGGCCGCCAGGAACTGGTCCATCTCACCTTCCTTGAGCGTCCGGCGCTGGACCCGTGCGGAGAAACCGGGGAACTGCCCGGCAACGGCGCTCAGCATCCGCATCTCCAGCGGGGCGACGTTGGTCTCGGCCCGGTTCCGGGTCACCGCGTCGAGTGTGGCCCTGGCGACCTGTTCCGGCGAGACCGTACGGAAGCCGCCGGGCACCGGCGATCCGGTGTCGGCGAACATCCCGGCGTCCCGGACGAAGCCCGGTTGGACGATCGAGACGCCCACACCGCTCCGGTACAGGTCCTCCCGCAAGGCCAGCGCGAAGCCGCGCAGCCCGAACTTGGTCGCGTTGTACAGCGAGGACGCGGCCGAGGCGGCCTTGCCGGAGATCGAGCCGATTAGGACGATGTGGCCGCGCCCGGCCTCCACCATCGCGGGGGCGAGCTGCCGGGAGAGCATGATCGGCGCGCGCAGGTTGACGTCGAGTGCTCGGTCGATCTGCTCGGCGGTGTAGTCCAGCAGCTCACCGCTGGAGGGCAGGGCGGCATTGGCCACCAGCACGTCGACCCGGCCTGCCTCCGCGACCAGCCCGTTCACCTGGTCGCGGTCGGAGAGGTCGGCGAGGATCACCCGGGCCCCCAGTTCGGCCGCGACCGGTTCGAGGGCGTCCGGCCGACGCCCGGTGATGATCAGATTCGCGCCCCTGGCCTTGAGTTCCCGGGCGATGGCCAGCCCGATCCCGCCGTTGGCCCCGGTCAGCAGCACGGTGGTGCCGTTGATCTCCATAAGTCACCCCTCGTTCGTTCGAACGAACAGTAAACCCTGTTCGCCTCCGACCCCGCCAGCCGTCATTTGACGCGGCCCGGGCTCGATTCATAGATTAAGCGGGCGCTTAATGAGTGATCGCTTGAGTACCGAGGAGTGGACGTGCGGCGGACCCTGTTCAACGAGGACCATGACGCCTTCCGGGAGAGCGTGCGCTCCTTCGCCGAGCGGGTACTGATCCCCGGCTACCCCAAGTTCGTCGAACAGCGCTCCATCGACCGTGAGGTCTGGCTCGAAGCCGGCCGGCTCGGCCTGCTCGGCCTGGAGGTCCCCGAACAGTACGGCGGCACCGGGGCCCAGGACTTCCGCTTCAACGCCGTCGCCAACGAGGAGTTCGCCAAGGTCAGCATGGGCTTCGCGTCCTGCCTCGGCATCCACGCCGACATCTGTGCGCCCTACCTCGTCAAACTCACCACCGAGGAGCAGCGCCAACGCTGGCTCCCGCGCTTCTGCACCGGCGAACTGTTCGCCGCCATCGGCATGACCGAGCCCTCCGGTGGCTCCGACCTCGCCGCACTGCGCACCACGGCCGTCCGCGACGGCTCCGACTGGATCATCAACGGCGGCAAGACCTTCATCACCAACGGCTACTCCGCCGACCTCGTCATCGTCGCCGCCCGCACCGACCCCGACAAGGGCGCCAAGGGCATCTCCCTGTTCGCCGTCGAAGCCGGCATGCCCGGCTTCGAACGCGGCCGCAAACTCGACAAGGTCGGCCAGCACGAATCCGACACCGCCGAACTCTTCTTCAGCGACGTCCGCGTCCCCGCCGAGAACCTCATCGGTGAACTCGGCATGGGCTTCATCGCGATGATGAACCTCCTGCCCCAGGAACGCCTCGGCGCGGCCATCACCAACCTCGCCCACTCCGCCCAGATCCTCACCGAAACCCTCCAGTACGTGAAGGAGCGCAAGGCCTTCGGCACCGCGGTCGGCTCCTTCCAGCACAACAAGTTCGTCCTCGCCGACCTCGTCACCCGGGTGGACGTCACCCAGGCCTACCTGGACCGCTGCCTCGAAGCCCACCTGGTCGGCGACATGACCCCCATCGACGCAGCCAAGGCCAAATGGTGGGCCGCCGAAGTCCAGAACCAGGTCCTCGACGCCTGCGTCCAACTTCACGGCGGCTACGGTTACATGACCGAATACCGCGCCGCCCAGGCCTGGATGGATGCCCGAGTGACCAAGATCTGGGCCGGCTCCAACGAGATCATGAAGGAAATCATCGGCCGCGACCTCGGTCTCTAGCCTGACCTGCACCTTCACGCTCTGCGTGGTGCCGGCTACGACATGACCAGAGTCGACCGGGTCTGCACACTGCTGGTCCGCACCCGAGCCTGGACCCCCGGACGCCCAGAGACCTGGCTTCCCATCCCCGACCTGTACCGGTGGCCGTTGGATGAACGCCGCTTCTCCAGCGGGCGGCTTGGTGGCGCGGCAATAGCTTTTCGGCGCTCGCCTTTCGGGTCGGGCTGGTTTTCGTTCCTGGAGCGGTTTTGGCAGGTGTGACAAATGTATGACACTTCTGCCGTCTATGTGTCGTATGTTTCTTCCCGAAAGGGTTGAGTCAGCGCATTCTTTCGGGAAAACTGTGGCCCGTGACAGAGCAGAGGAGAGTGGCGGCTGCGGCGGGTTCGGCACTATGCGGTATCGCGGCAGGAGTGCTCGGGGGGTTTCTGGTCAAACAGTGGAGCTGGAGTTTCCTCATAGCCTTGGTCGCCGCAGCCGGGATTTTCGCTGGACTCGAGGGCTGGCGCGCGATGAGAGAACCACGCGCTCGCGATGAAGTGAGTACGGCTGCGGTAAATCAGCGAGTGGCCGCCGAAGGCGAATCCCGCGTGACGGTCGCCGGTCGTGACGCTGTTACACGCATTTCTTCGAGACACCACGGTGCCGGGCCTGCATTTACCGCCGGCATCATTCTCATCGCTGCGGATGCCGCCCTGCTCCTCGTCCTCATCGCCGACCGTGTTCGTTGAAGGAAAATCGTGACTTCGTCTGATCTCGCCACCCGG